>CAJQOR010000115.1 GCA_905479965.1 uncultured Rhizobiaceae group bacterium
GCGTTCGGATGAGAATCCGGCGAATGTGACATGGGTCACTCCTGTAATTTTAAAATTCGGATGATTATTCGCTTCAGATTTCTTCCTTTTCGAGCGCTTCATCCTTCAGTTCGCCACAGGCTGCTAGCATGGTTTGTGCAAAATGTCATCAATTGGGCTTAGAAAAATGCAGCTTTTTTCTTGAAGCGCAGAAATATGACACTTATTCTTTGACAATAGCGGCCTAAGATGTTTAAGGGTTCGCAATCTATCATTTATGTCCGGGCTGTAACTGTTAAAGTATATGCAGCCACATCAAGAAAGAGGCTATAACCTTGGCTAAAGCTGAACTTGGAACAAAGCGTGTTTGCCCTGAAACAGAGCGCAAGTTTTACGATCTAAATCGCGACCCAATTATTTCGCCTTACACTGGTCAGTCATATCCACTGACATTCTTCGAAAAACCTGAAGACGAGCCAGTTGAAGAAGTGAAAAAAGAAGAAGAAACAACCGAAGCTGTGGTTGAACCTACAACACCTGAGCTTGATGAAGACGGTGATGTGGAAATCGTAAGCCTTGAAGATGCTGACGATGAAACAGCTGGTGTAAAAGACATTCCTGATTTGGATGATGATGATGATGACATCGGTTCACCATCTGATGACACATTCTTAGAAACTGATGATGATGAGAATGATGATCTGTCAGACATCGTTGTTGTTTCAGATGATGGTGACGAAAGCTAATTTCTGCGCAAGCAGAAGTTTTTCGCTTGATCTTCGATTAAAGCGGCTTTAGACAAACCTTGCTATCGGGCTCGATCCGGTAGCACCCTGCCAAAGATACCAGCCAGATTTACCAGACTGGCATGATGGGGCATTAGCTCAGCTGGGAGAGCGCTTCGCTGGCAGCGAAGAGGTCAGCGGTTCGATCCCGCTATGCTCCACCAATTTCTCCACCCCTTACCTAAATGTATGAAGCTTTGCGGTGATGTGCATCTGCGCATGTCGTTTCAGTACAAAAATCGATTAAATTCCAGATTTTAAAGGAAATTTCACGATTTTTGGATAGGCTTTACCTCTAAAGGCTTGGTCGTTAATAGAAAAATTTTGTAAGTCTGGGGCGCAAAAATGCAAAATACCGCTAATTCATCTTTATCATTGCATGGCTACAGTTCGGCGGTTGAAAAAGACTTCGATTTCCAAAGCGCTGAATATACAGCGTTCTACGATCTGTATGGAAGAGGCGCGTTTCAGCATCCAATATGGCTATCAAATTTTTATAAAACCATTGTTCCCAATAGAGCTAGTCAGCCAATCATCATCACCATTCGGCATTCAGATGGTCTGCTTGCGGCAGTCATTCCTATGATTGTTCGGGAAAAACTTGGTGTGAAATTGCTTGAACCTGCAGAGTTGGGTGTGACAGACTATTGCGCACCGTTGGTAAATCCAGATGTGTTAAATGACGATGATTTTAAAGCACAAATTCGTTTGTTTCATAAAGATATCTTACCCTCGCATGATGTATTGCGGATACAAAAGATCAGATCAGAAGATTTAAATCTCTGGCAGGCATTGTTTGATTTTCCATATGCGCAGCAGGATTTCAGTGCGCATGCGACCCCCCTTACCGATAGCCATTCTAACTGGTCGAGTACCAAACTTTCATCAAGCATGCGAAAATCACTGCGCCGCAAACGTAATAAATTTGAACGTGAAACTGGCGCGAAATGTGAACAAGTGGCGTTTGAAGATGTTCATAAAGCAATGGATGAATTGCAGAATTACCGCAAAGGGCGATTTGAAGGCGACCTAATTCAATCGGAAGCTGGTTTAGAATTTTATAAACATATCGCTGCGGGCGGTCATAAGTCAGGATATGCTCGTATTTATCGACTATCGCTGGGTGATGACGTTTTGGGCTATACATTTGGTGTCACGCACAAGGGTATCTTTTATTATCTCCTTATTGGTTGTGATTACGACAATTTTGGTAAATTTTCACCCGGTTATCTCATGTATGATTATATGATAGAAGACTGGATAAATCGCGGTGGGGATACATTTGATTTCACCATAGGTGATGAAGAATTTAAAGAAAACTTTGGGACCGAACCAACCAAAATGTTCTCAATTTCTCATGGCCAGACCATGCTTGGTAAAGTTGGGCTTTTTGCGCTTTCTCGCTCAAAATAACCTGCCCACCGAACTTTAATCGTCCCACTCAACATCAAAGCGAGTGATCAGATCGGTGATTTGATCTTGCGTTAACATGCGTGGCTTATATCCGCGCATCAAAATGGCAAGACGCGCTGTGTCTTCCAGCTCTTCAATTGCATTACATGCAGCTTCCACATCTTTGCCTGCAACCACCGGGCCATGATTTGCAAGCATCACCGCAGATCTTTTACCAGCAAGACCACGCACGGCTTCACCCATTTGAGGATCTCCTGGGCGATAAAAAGGCAGCAACTTAACCTTACCTAACTTCATGATCGCGTAAGGGGTTAAAGGTGGCAGGAAATTATCTTCATCAACTTCCGGCATGAGTGACCATGCAACAGAATAACAAGAATGAAGGTGAACAACGGCGCCCGCTTGGCTGCGCGTATCGTAAAATGCACTATGGAGCGGCATCTCTTTTGTGGGTTTATCACCTGAAACCAAGCGGCCCTTTGAATTAAAACGGCTTAGGCGCGCCGGATCCAATCGGCCAAAGCTCGTGCCTGTTGGAGAGACCAAAAGTCCACCATCTTCGGTGCGTGCAGAAATGTTACCGGTGCTGCCTCCGGTTAAACCGCGGTCAAACATAGACTTTGCTAATTCGCACATTTGTTCTCGAAGTTCACTTTCACGCATCATGTCCACCCTTTTTCAATGTTCTATCACTTGCATAGGCGGATATATCTACGCAATCAAGAATTAATGTATACATTAATGAATTTATATTATATGAAATGAGCTATTAAATAAAATAGATAGTTTTGTGAAAGGCACAATATGCTGTTTGGTGCAATTGGAGATGATTTTACCGGTTCGTCCGATCTGGGTTTAATGCTAGCCGATGGTGGCATGCGCACGGTACAATATGTCGGAACGCCAAATGTTCCAGCCAGCTCTGATATTGATGCTGGTATTGTTGCGCTTAAAACCCGATCGGTCCCTGTTCAGGAGGCGATTGAGAAATCCATCCAGGCGTACCGCTGGCTAAAGGCACAAGGTTGTCAGCAGTTTATGTTTAAGTATTGCTCGACATTTGATAGCACCGCAGATGGTAATATTGGGCAAGTGATTGATGCGTTAATTGAAGAAATTGGCACCGATAAACCAGTTGTTGTCTGCCCTGTATTCCCTGGCGCTGGTCGATCAATTTATCAAGGTCATCTCTTCGTCAATGACACCTTGCTGTCAGAATCTGGTATGCAAAATCATCCACTAACCCCAATGATTGATCCTGATATCCGCCGCGTACTTGCGCCCCAGACAAGCCGAACTGTTGGACATTTAGCGCTTTCAGATATTTTATCTGGTAAAGCGCGTTCACGCTTGTTAGGCGAAGCAAATGAGGGGCGTCAGCTTGTTGTATGTGACGCGGTGAGCGAAGACAATCTTTATGAGATTGCAAAGGCAGCATCTGATTTTCCGTTGATCACAGGCGGTTCTGGCATAGCGCTCGGTATTCCGGCAAATTTTGGCAAAACGTCAGCCAATAAAGCTCATTGGACAAAAAGTTCGAGGCGCGTTTTGTGTCTGTCTGGATCGTGTTCTATCGCAACAAGAGGGCAAATTAAAACGCATGGAGACAAAGGTGGTGTGCTATTAAAACTCGACGCAGACGCAATAATCTCTGGGAGTGTGGATGCAGACCATGCGTTAAAATGGGCACGCGAGCAAACAGCATTGCCGTTGGTCTATTCTTCTGACGATCCAAAACAGGTCAAAGCTGTACAAAATAAATATGGTTTGGAGACCGCCGCATCGGCATTTGAAAACCTGTTTAGTGAGATAGCCCGTCAAGCATCTGATTATGGTTTTGGCGCTATCATCTCCGCAGGTGGTGAAACATCCGGTGCTGTGGTTGAGGCTTTAAATGCTGATGCGCTCGAGATTGGGCCGATGATCGACCCGGGTGTACCCGCTATAAAAGTGACCGGTCAGGATCTGACCTTGGCATTGAAATCAGGTAATTTTGGCGCACCTGACTTTTTTGAAAAAGCTGCTAAGGTTCTTTCATATTAGACAATTTGAAAGATACTGATTTGCAAAAGACATCTGAACTTGATGACCTCATAAAGGTAATTCAAGAATTGCCAGTTACAGGCCGTAAGATAATTGCTGTTGCAGGCGCACCGGCTTCTGGAAAATCCACCATTGCGGAAGCTATTTGCGATAAGATGAATGAGATCAAACCAGAATGCGCAAACATACTGCCTATGGATGGTTTTCATTATGACGATGTTTTACTTAAAGCGCGCGGCATCCATAGTTTAAAAGGTGCGCCTCATACATTTGATGTTTTGGGATTTGCGCATATGCTTAAGCGTCTTGCCGCGCAAGATGAAGATGAGGTGGTCACGCCCGTTTTTGATCGCTCACTTGAGATCGCACGCGCAGGTTCAAATCCAATTTCGAAAGATGTTGAATATATCATTGTTGAAGGCAATTATTTGCTGATCAATCAGCAGCCTTGGTCAGAGCTGGAAACGTATTTTGATTTATCTGTTTTTGTAGATGTTCCTGTGCCGGTTCTCGAGAAAAGATTGCGTCAACGCTGGGTGGATCATGGATTGGATGAGAACGGGATTACACGAAGACTGCAAGAAGTGGATCTTCCCAACGGAGAGTTTATCCAAGTAAATTCATCGGCTCCTGATATTACTTTTGAAATGAAATCATAGAACACAGACATTGGTCAAAATAATCACTGTGGGTTCTTGTTCTAAAGAATTAGTAGTGATAATTCTTGCGCAATAATTATCTTAGGGAGCGGACATGTCGAGTTTTATTCTATCCATTGATCAGGGAACAACATCTACCAGATCGTTAGTTTTTGATGAGAATTACAACGTGGTTTCATCAGATCAAATGGAGTTCACTCAACATTTTCCATCCTCTGGTTTGGTCGAACATGAGCCTGAAGAAATTTGGCAAACTGTTCTAACAACATCGAAAAATGCCATCGCAAAAGCGGGAATTGACGCGAGTTCCATTGCTGGTATTGGCATTACCAATCAGCGAGAAACAGTTGTCATTTGGGATAAAGCCACCGGTAAACCAGTTCATAAAGCCATTGTCTGGCAAGACCGCAGAACATCGGCGTTTTGTGCGAATTTAAAGGCAGATGGTTTGGAAACGACCGTCACAGCAAAGACAGGCCTATTGCTTGATCCATATTTTTCCGGCAGCAAGATCCGCTGGATTTTAGATAATGTCGAAGGTGCCCGTGCGCGAGCGGAAAACGGCGAGCTGATCTTTGGTACGGTTGATACCTATTTGCTTTGGCATTTAACAGGTGGTGCGTCTCACAAAACAGATGCGACAAATGCCTGCCGAACATTGCTTTATAATATTCATGACGGCGCGTGGGATGATGAGCTGTTAAAAATATTTGGCGTTCCAAAAGCTATGTTGCCTAACGTGGAAGACACAGCGGCAGATTTCGGCGTCACGGATCCTTCACTGTTGGGTGCAAGTATCCCAGTGCTTGGTATTGCAGGTGATCAACATGCAGCCACCCTTGGCCAGGCGTGCTTTAAACCCGGCATGGTCAAATCCACCTATGGCACAGGCTGTTTTATGATGCTCAATACGGGTGAAAACGCTGTTCCGTCTAAAAATCGTATGCTGACCACAGTTGCATACCAGCTTGATGGAAAACCAACATATGCGCTTGAGGGATCAATCTTCATTGCAGGTGCTGCCATTCAATGGCTGCGTGATGGCTT
>CAJQOR010000116.1 GCA_905479965.1 uncultured Rhizobiaceae group bacterium
GAGAGTAGGTCACCGCCAAACCTAGTAAAACCTCTGATATTCGTATCTCTCTTTCGATGCGCCTCATATCCTACCAGACTTGAGGCAGCGCAATTGGCGCGGGATGGAGCAGCCCGGTAGCTCGTCAGGCTCATAACCTGAAGGTCGTAGGTTCAAATCCTACTCCCGCAACCAAATTAATCAAAAAGCCTCGCTCATTAGCGGGGCTTTTTTTTTGACCCAATAAAAATAATCCAAAATTAAAAATATAAATCAGAGAGATACTCTAATAGAGTGTTATAGTCTTAAGTTTTATCCAATTATTGATTGAGTAACGATCGCGTAGATTTTGGAATGCCAAAATTAAAAATAAACCTCTTGAAAGCTGATAGTTTACGCAATTTGTCACGATTGAGTATTTGCTTTTTTGATAACAGGCTTGATTGTAGAACTACGAATTGTTCGTATTTTAAACGTTCTTTGGTTTTGTTTTTTTCGATCATTAAAGTGAATTGCAAAACGTCCTCCAAGAATATTGTATTTGAACACTGAGTTGCCCGGTAAAGTCATTTTTGGGATTATTGAAATATGATACAATGAATGTGCGTTTGTTTGCAAAAGTTAACAAATGAAAATTTGTCTTGATAATCGTTCAATAATCCGATTTACCAATTTGCAATAATTCATCGAATGATTTTAAAAGGTTGGAACAATATTGGCTGATATATATGGTGTTGAACGTTGGGGAGATGGGTTTGTTTGTGAGCAAGATAATGGCGAACTCGCTCTGCTAAATCCGATTAAGCCTGGCGATATGCCTTTAAGCCTACCATCTATCGTGTCTAACCTTGAAGCGCGCGGCATACAAACGCCTGTCTTGGTGCGTGTGGCTTCCTTTTTAAAGCATTCTATTGATCATCTAAACCAATGTTTTGCCAACGCTATTAAAAGTTATAATTATCAAGGTGTTTACCGTGGGGTTTTCCCGATCAAGGTCAATCAACAAGCGCAGGTGATTGATCGCATAACTGAATATGGCGAACCCTATCATTATGGTCTTGAAGCGGGTTCAAAGCCTGAATTGGTCATTGCACTCAGTCAGAAATTATCAACCGATGCTCTTATCATCTGTAATGGCGTAAAAGATAAAGAGTTTATTGAACTTGCTATCCGCGCTCAGCAAATTGGTTTTAATGTCGTTATTGTTCTTGAAAGCGTTTCAGAACTTGACCTTGTGATTGAAACAACGCGTGAAATTGGGTTAAAACCACTTTTGGGCGTTCGCATCAAACTCAATCACAGGGTCAGCGGTAAATGGGCTGAAAGTTCAGGTGACCGTTCAACATTTGGCTTAAGTATCAATCAAATTATTGATGTTGTTGATCGCCTTAAAGAAGCAGATTTGATCGACTGTTTGGTTTTACAGCATTCACATTTGGGCTCACAAATTCCGAACGTTAATGATGTCAGACGTGCCGTCTCAGAAGCGTGCCGCGTCTTTACCTCACTGTGTGGGGAAGGGGTGCCATTATCGTATCTTGATTTGGGTGGTGGATTGGGCATTGACTACACCGGGCAGAAAAGTGATGCGGTTAATTCCGTCAACTACACCATGTCTGAATATTGCTCAAATATCGTTGAATCAGTCGGTTATGCCATGGAAGAGGCAAAACTTCCGCATCCAACTATTGTGACTGAAAGCGGGCGAGCTGTTGTTGCGCAATCGTCCTTTTTGGTGTTTAGCGTTCTGGAAGCCACAGCGTATCAAAAAGACGATATGCCAGAGACGGAAAGTGGCGATCATCACTTAATTTCAGATTTGGTTGCAGTTAAAGACTATCTCACCATCGAACGTGTACAAGAATGTTTCAATGATGCGCGATATTATCGCGATGAGTTGAGAACATTATTTAGTTTTGGTAATATTTCAATTCGCGAGATGGCACGTGCTGAAAAGACTTATCTGCACATATGCGCGCTAATTAAAGCTATAGTCGATAATGAAGAGTCCCCACCTGAAGGTATGGAAGACAAGCTTAATCAGATGGTTGACATCTACCATTGTAATTTTTCGCTGTTTCAATCGCTACCTGATGTTTGGGCAATTGACCAATTGCATCCGATTGTGCCGTTGCAAAGACTAAATGAGAAGCCAACGCGGCACGCTATTTTATCTGATATCACCTGTGATTCTGATGGAAAAATTGATCGATTTGTCACCGAAGATGGCGATGCGTCATCATTGCCGGTACATATGTTACGAGATGGCGAAACTTATTATTTGGGCGTATTTTTTATTGGTGCTTACCAAGAAACGCTTGGCGATCTGCACAATCTATTTGGCGACACCAATGTTGTGACAATTGACTTTGATGATAAGGGTGGATTTAAGCTTTTAAATGAGGTTGAAGGCGATACGATATATGACGTGCTATCCTATGTTGAATATGATCCCAAAGACTGTGTAGACGCCTTTAAAAAGATACTTGAACAGGCTGTAAGTGATGGCAAAATTGGTGTCAAAGATCGCAAAACTATGATGTCGATTTACAAGGAAGCTATGAACGGTTACACCTATTTTGAAGGTGTGGAAACACATTAATTTCATCGAATTTGAAAGGAATATCCATGGGTAAAGTGCTTGTTGTTGGTGCCGGTGGTGTTGGTTCGGTTGCTGTGCATAAAATGGCAATGAACTCAGATATTTTTAGCGAAATTACACTTGCTAGTCGTCGTAAATTTAAATGTGATGAGATTGCCTCAGCGGTTAAACAACGCTTTGATGTTGAGATAAAAACGGCGGAAGTTGACGCAATGGATGTTGCAGCGACTGTTCGTTTGATCAAAGAGACAGGTGCTGAACTTCTGGTTAACTTAGCTTTGCCCTATCAGGATCTTGCCCTTATGGATGCGTGCCTTGAAGCTGGTATTAATTATATGGATACGGCCAATTATGAACCGCCTGAAAAGGCTGAGTTTGAGTATTCATGGCAATGGGCCTATCAAGATCGCTTCAAAGAGGCTGGTCTAACTGCGATCCTCGGGTCAGGTTTTGATCCGGGAGTGACAAGTGTCTTTGCAACATGGCTCCGCAAGCACAAATTAGACACCATCCGCCAGATCGATATTTTGGATTGCAATGGTGGCGACAATGGCAAAGCATTTGCGACAAACTTTAATCCAGAGATTAATATTCGTGAAGTGACAGCACCAGCGCGCCACTGGCAAAATGGCGAATGGGTGACTTCTCCGGCTATGTCTAAAAAAGTTGAGTTTGATTTTCCAAGTGTTGGCAAAAAGAACATGTATCTCATGTATCATGAGGAACTTGAGAGTATGAAAACTCATTTTCCTGAAATGGAGCGCGCTCGTTTTTGGATGACATTTGGAGATGCTTATATCAACCACGTCACCGTGCTGCAAAATGTTGGGATGACAGGCATTGAACCTGTGATGCATGAAGGTGTTGAGATTGTTCCGTTGCAGTTTTTAAAAACAGTACTACCCGATCCAAGCGATTTGGGAGAGTTGACCAAAGGTAAAACTTGCATTGGTGATATTGCGACTGGTTTAAAAGATGGCACTGAGAAAACCTTCTACATCTATAATATCTGCGATCATGAAGAGTGCTATGCCGAAGTTGGCTCGCAAGCTGTTGCTTATACAACGGGTGTTCCAGCAATGATTGGTGCGGCACAAATCCTCAAAGGGAATTGGGCAGAGCCAGGCGTGTGGAATACTGAGCAACTCGATCCAGATGATTATAT
>CAJQOR010000117.1 GCA_905479965.1 uncultured Rhizobiaceae group bacterium
CGGTCATAAGCTCATTTGAGGAGAATTTATAACACACTTTTGTAGTTATATTTTCCTCGCTTGAAGCTTCTTCATCAATTTTAAACGCGATGGACCCACTTTCAATCGCATCTTCCCAATTATCCAAAGCCTCAACAAACTCTTCTTTCGACTGGGTGATATCATAATCTTTCAGCTCTATCTGCGCATCATCGGCTAACAGTTCTGATATCACTTCGCGATCAACCGGCGACAAGGCTTGAAACCACGGTTTAATAGCTGTTTTGTTGTTTTGCGCAAATGCAGACATGCAAACACTACTAAATGCACCCACAAAGATAATGGTTTTAATGGCAAGGCGCATAAGTTTTCCCCTCAAACTATTTAACGCTAATAATCATTTTAACGGGTTATGATTTTTTTTAGGCCATATTAGGGCGGATAAAATCACCCGTTGCATGATCCATCACCCAAAGCTCCCCTGATGAAATATCAAACCAGGCACCATGTAAGTTTAAAGATCCACGATCTTCTAACTCTTTAACACATGGGAATGTCCGCAGGTTTTCAATTGAATTGCGAACCGAAATACGCTCCAAAACCGTTTGACGCTCCGCATCTGTCATATGCTTTGTGTCTTTAATAACCTCAGCTGCAGGCTTTAACATTTCCATCCAATTACCGATAAAATCACCAGGTGATAAAGGTTCGGCATCACGTGAAAGGGCCGCAGATATTCCCCCGCAACGCCCGTGACCCATCACCACAATTTCCCTGATCTTCAGTGACTGCACAGCAAATTCAAGCGCAGCCGATGTTCCATGATACTGATCATCAGGCGAATATGGCGGCACTAAGTTTGCAACATTGCGAACGACAAACATTTCGCCGGGCCCGCTGTCAAAAACAACTTCTGGTGCAGAACGTGAATCACAACAAGCAATTACCATCGTATGTGGCTTTTGACCCGTTTTAGCTAATTCTTTATATCGCGCCTGATCACTATCATAGCGCCCAGACATAAAGTTTTCGTAACCTTTAAGTAGGTTTTTTGGAAATGTATGCATGTAGATTGCAATAATTCCATTCAAAAAGAAGATCAATAAAAAACGTATAATCTATCGAAGTTTTTACAATAAACCGTCAGTTTTTATCATGTAGCTTACGCATTTGGACCATTGCCTGCGGCCGAACAAGGCTTGAAATGTCCTGTTCAAGCGCTAGCTCGTTATGCCCAGATCTATTTGTCTGGCTAAGTATCTCAAAAACACTCGATGTAACCCACTGCAATGTCTTCTCTTGATCAAAGCCTGAAAGTGTTCGCGCCAGCAATAACGCTGCAGTTAAATCACCCGCACCATTAATGGCTGAGTTAAACAACCGATGTTCTGAAAGAATATTACTATTCTCGCAATGTAATAAATTAGCCATCGAATTTCTCATCATCGCAAATGCTGATGTCGTTAGAACGGTCTTTGGTCCCAAATCCTTCGATGCATCAATGATATCTTGATTATCTTTTATGTTGCGACCACTCAACCATGAAAGCTCATATTGATTTGGTGTTGTCACATCAGCGAGCGGCAGCAAATTATCTTTAATTGCAGCGGCGGTGGCTTCAGGCACATATAGACCACCTAAATCACCGATCACTGGATCGCAAACATAAAGTGCATCTTCTGTTTTAGCTTTAACAGCCCTAACAAGTTTCGCGATAGAAGCTGCTTGCGATGGATCACCCAGATAACCGGTTAAGATCGCACCAACTTCTTGGAGCCAGGGAGCAGTACATAGATCATCTATAATTGCATCAAATTGCTGAGCATCGGGTACAATCCGTGTTGAAGGTCCATGCCCTGGATGCCACGGTAAAGTGACCGTTTGCAACGCCCAAACAGGAAAACCAAGCGCTTCAAGAGCGAAAACAGCAGCGCGGTTTCCAACAGATCCACGCACCACATGACTAGATATCACGATTACCGCTTTATTTGCTCGAGTTTGCTGGGAGGGGCTTGCAGAAAGGGTGTCCGACACTGATCCGTATCCTAGTTTTGGAAGTATTTAAGATATAGCCAGATCGCTAGAGCGATAAAAGCAATCAAAGATAGCCCGCGGGCAATTCTTGTCCCCCAGAGTTCAACCGGATCATCCACATCCACATCATCGGCACTGAAATGTCCACGAACTGTTTTAGATTTTTTCTTCAAACGGGGCGCGTTGAGCAAGCCACCTTCTTCAGACAACTTCTTGAGTTCACGCTTTGCTTTTCGTGATACTTCATCATCTTCCATCATAAACTCCCAACGATTGTGGATGACCTTTGGTTTATCTACGCTGAAGCTGTACGTAATTCCAACAAAAAATTGATTCGAAATCTACCCGAAGCTAACCAACTTGATAATTTTGACGCAAAAATTACCTCTTTTTGATCAAATTCATCCAATTCCAATCTAAAATCCTTTAAGAAGTGAAAAAAGCATGGAGTTTGCAACTAATAAGCTCGCCATTTTCAATTCTTTTGTTAGGGTTCGGTATTGTCGGTCGCAGATTGGGAGATTGCAAAAAATGACATCGGGCACGAGCTTCAAGCAGTTAATTTTAGAAACTGAAAAAGCACTTAAATCCAAAAAAGCTAAAC
>CAJQOR010000118.1 GCA_905479965.1 uncultured Rhizobiaceae group bacterium
GTGAAAGCAAATGCAAGCGCAACTAAAAGATGCTGGTTGAGCGTCATCTCACCGGTTAAATATTTTTTGGAAAAATAAAAGCCAATGATGAATTGAATGTTCATAATGCCCATTGTGCCCCATATACCAAATCCATGCCGATGCATGATAAGGTCCATGGAATAGCTTAAAAAGAAGCTTAAAATCAGCATGAGAGATATGCCGGTAAGGTCTAACCCACTTGTTAACTGTGGTAACATTTGGTCGTCCTTTCAACGACCCCCCGCGCTGCTCTGTTAGCATATTATTAAATTTGCCGCATTGTTGTTCTCGTCTTTGCGTGAAAAACCGGTTGAGAAAAAAGATAAAATTTTACGCATTATAATGTGGCTTTCAAAACGGATTAAGATCAAAATTATGGCTTTCAATTTTTACAATTCAATTGTACCAAAACTAAACTAAAAGAACGCTCACCACGTATAAGTAATAAAGTTAAGGGTATCTCATGGCATCATTCACCTATGTTTTGGCAATCATCTTTATGATTGCGGTCGCTTTTGTTCTTGTTCGCGGGCTTTTGGTCATGCTCAAGGGTGGTGACGGGAATTTATCAAACAAACTCATGCGGATGAGGTTGTTCTTGCAATTTATCGCTATCATTTTGATCGTGATTACTTTGTGGCTGACCGGTGGGGGGCGTTAATCATGGTTACTTTGAATAAGATTTACACAAAAACCGGCGATGATGGCACAACAGCTTTGGTTGGTGGCGAACGCCGCGTGAAGCATGATTTGCGTATTGAAGCCTACGGCACAGTGGATGAATTAAATTCATTTATTGGTGCAGCGCGTCTTTATTTAGAAGCGGGCAGTGAAGTTGAAGTGATGCTGGGACTTATCCAAAACGATTGCTTTGATTTGGGTGCAGATTTGGCAACAGCACAGGCCGACAGCGAATTGGAATACGAACCTTTACGAGTTACAGAAGGTCAAGTTAGCCGTTTGGAAGCTGATATTGATAATCTTAATTCAGATCTTTCCCCGTTAAAATCCTTCATTCTTCCAGGTGGATCTGCGAGCGCGACACATCTTCATTTAGCGCGAACAATTGCACGACGGGCGGAGCGTATTATTTCGCATTTATCTGAAAATCCGGATGAAACGATCAATAAAAACGCACTCAAATACGTTAATAGACTGTCAGATTTTCTGTTTGTTGCAGCAAGATGGTGCAACAATAAATGTGCTGACGATGTGTTGTGGGTTCCGGGTAAAAATCGATAAACCCGTTATCGCGACCATAAATAACTTCAATATTCATAATTGATGGTTTACTGTGCGCGTTATGAGATGCGGGAAACACGTGAATGTTCATACCATTATATGATCAGAATGATTTAGAACATATTCGTTTCCAATGGGTAACGCTCATTCTTATCATATTAAATGTCGGTATGTGGGTTGTGATGTGGCTCTCAGGAGAGCGTAGCGATTTCAGCGAGCAAATTGTATTGGGATATGGTTATATCCCTTCTGTTGCCTTTGATATCAAAGAACTTTCGCCTGATTTGGCAATCTTTCCACCCTGGTTTACATCCATCAGCTATTCATTCGTACATGGCGGTTTTATCCACCTCGCTGGTAATATGGCATTTTTATGGATCTTCAGTGATAACGTTGAGGACGCGTTGGGGCATTTCAGATTCATAATCTTCTATCTTTTGTGTGCCGCAGCGGGTGCATTTGCCCATGGGCTTTTGGACCCAAGCTCTGATAGCCCACTTATTGGCGCATCAGGTGCGGCATCAGGCATGGTATCTGCGTATTTGCTTCTTCACCCTCGTGTACGGATTTGGATTTTAGCGTTCGGCAGAATTCCACTGCCATTACCAAGCTATTTAGCACTCAGCTTGTGGATCTTATTCCAGTTTTTCATGTTGATATATGACAGCGATGGACAGGTTGCTTGGGGTGGCCATGTTGGCGGCATTATCGCAGGGGCAGTATTAATTGTCTTAATGAAGCGCAAGGGTGTGCGTTTGTTTGCGAAAGTCGCACCAGCCGCCTGAAAGACGAATAAAGCCCTTACACTAAAGCATTACGCTGTATAACTCGAAAGGAAAGCAATTCCTTACCAAAGAACATGCGCTTTCTTAGGGTTATAAATAATAGATCATTAATAAAAAACACCTAAGCTGTCTTGAAATTCCGGTTTTAGGTGTAGCGTATGACAAAACCAGCAGATGATGATGCTCTGAAAGGTGCTCGCAAATCCATGATGTGGTTGCGAATGATCTATACTGTTGCGCTCATTGTTATGGGGTACATGAGCTCTCAAATTTATATTGAGCAAACGAAAAATGAAACCCGTATTCAAAATATGATTGCCTTGTCCAATCAATTTAGTAAAATCAGTACAGGGTTTTCAGATGCCGCAAAACGAGCCCGTATCCTAACTCGTGTGTTTTCACCTGAAGCTATCGATACGCGTATTACAGGCCTAACAAGGGACGAAGAAGACGCATTTTATAAAACCGCTGATCCTGAGAAGAAAATTCAAGTTGCGCGTCGGATCCAATTAGCTGATTTGGGGATATTGTTTGAGCAGGTTAAAGTTTTAGAGCGACTTTGGAAAAGGGCTCCTGAAGAGTTTCGCACAGAGTTTGCGCTCGAAGCGATCTTTAAAGATAAGGAAAACCCATTCTCGGTTGTCAAACTTGCAACGGATAGCAAGTATTTACGATCAGCAAAGTCTGAAGCAAATATGCATTTTGCGGCGGACATGTTTGTTGATCGATTTGACGATTTCTTAAAACCACGTATTAACGACACACAAAGCTTTTTGAAATTCTATTTGTCTAGATTTGTTGAACAACAATCGCAAACGCAAAAAGACGTTTTAATCATGAGCATATTCACACTGGTATGCTTGGCGCTATTTGTATTTTTACCTGTCGATATTATTCTCAGAAGACTGTTTTCTAAACTCAATGCCAAAACTGAAGAAGCGAAAAAAGCGCTTGAAAAAGCACAAGCCGCTGATAAAGCAAAGTCTGAATTCTTAGCAACAATGAGCCATGAAATTAGAACGCCTATGAACGGTGTTTTGGGGATGGCTGAATTATTGTCTAAGACGGAATTGAATACGCGCCAAAAAACGTTTGCTGATGTCATCATCAAATCTGGCAATGCACTTTTGACCATCATCAACGATATTTTGGATTTTTCAAAAATTGAAGCTGCTCAATTAAAGCTTATTGAAGCGCCATTTAACTTAGTGGAATCCATTGAAGATGTTGGTGCTCTTATGAGTTCCAGAGCTGCAGAGAAAAACATCGAGCTTATTCTTGGCATCGACCCTAAAACTCCAGAAATGGTGATGGGTGATTGTGGACGTTTACGTCAAATTCTTACCAATCTAATTGGTAACGCCGTTAAGTTTACAGAAGTTGGCCATGTTTTAGTGCGCACAACTTGTAAAATTATTGATGATGAAGCTGGGGATAAATCGGCACGTATTAAAATTGAGATTGAAGATACGGGGATTGGTATCCCGGAAGATCGCGTTACTCACGTATTTGAAAAGTTTAGTCAGGTTGATGGCTCCACGACCCGCAAACACGAGGGAACTGGATTAGGACTTGCGATTTCAGCGCGTTTGGTTGCTTTAATGGGCGGTAAAATTCGCGTGTCTAGCCGATTAAACTATGGTTCAAACTTCAACTTTACAATTGATTTACCTATAGAGGCAGATGCTGAGCTTGATCCAGCTGAGACCAATGTTAATATTTCGGGCGCGCGCATATTGGTCATTGATGACAATGCGATCAATCGAACAATCTTGACTGAACAATTGACGGGCTGGGGACATGAATGTGTCGCGGTTGAATCAGGACCTGTTGGTATTAAGTTCTTAGAATATTCAAATCAGCAACATCAGGCCCCGGTAGACCTTGTTGTTCTCGATTTCCACATGCCAGAGATGAACGGTGCTGATGTTGTTAAAACAGTTCGCACGACACAAGGTATCTCTGAGACCCCAATTTTGATTTTATCATCTGTGGATCAGGCGCATGAATTAGAGCAGCTTTCTGACGCTAATATTGAAGGGCATCTATCAAAACCGGCGCGCAGTAAATTGCTCAAATCGACGATCGGCTCCATTGTGAATAAGTCGAAGAGGCAGCAACTCTTATCGGCTAATCAGCAAGCAATGGAATTGGGAAGTTTAAAACCTGGTGAGTCTACCATTGTGCATAAGATTGAAGCTCCTCTCATCGAGCCGATAATTCAAGCCTCAGAACCTGTCACAATGCCCATCACAGAGGTTTCACAAGATGCTAAACTACAAGAGTCAGATCGAGTGGGTCTGACCGTGCTCGTTGCCGAAGATAACCCTGTTAATCAAATTGTTTTTTCCGAAGCGCTAAAGCAAATAGATCTAGACTTTGAAATTGCAAATGATGGACGTGAGGCGGTTGCATTATGGCGTGAGAAAGCACCTAGGGTCATTGTTATGGATGTGTCCATGCCTCATATGAATGGACATGAAGCGACCAGAGAAATCCGCAGGGTCGAAGAAGCTGAAGGATTGCCTCATACACCGATCATTGCGGTCACTGCACACGCTATGAAAACAGATGAGCAAAACTGTCGTGATGCAGGTATGGATGATTATATGACCAAGCCGATTTCACCTGAGATGTTAAATACAAAAATATCAAACTGGCTGGATCAGCAAAATGCGAAATCGTTTACTGCAAAACGCGTATAGTTTCGCATGTAAACCATATTTTTTAATTACTCTTGCTGTCCGTATTGCAAATCACTACATAGCTATAATAAATTACTTGGACTAGCTTTGTTTGTTTGTCGCAATTACATGCGACAGGATCGAACGAAAAACGGAGATATAAATGATTGCTGTTTTTGCCACACTTGATGCGATTTTGGGATTCTACACTTGGATCGTCATTGGTAGTGTTATTTTTTCATGGTTATATGCTTTTAATGTGGTGAACTCGGGTAACCAATTCGTTGGCATGATTGGCGACTTTTTGTTCAAATTAACTGAGCCGGTATTGCGCCCAATTCGAAATATCCTGCCTAACCTTGGTGGACTTGATCTTTCGCCAATTGCATTGTTGTTTGGTATTTATTTCTTGCGCATATTTTTGGCGACGACAATTCGTCCGATGTTCATCTAGGTATGATTGAAATCAGTTCATTAAAAAAGCGGCTTTTACAGCCGCTTTTTTTGTATCTTGTCCTGTCGCTTATCTCACACAGCAGATCTGATATCAGACCCTGTTATCTAAACTAAGACTTGGCGCGTTCGATTGCTGTTACAATAAGTTCCTTCGCGCGATCTGCGTTTTGCCAGTCGCCGATCTTAACCCATTTGCCAGGCTCTAGGTCTTTATAGTGCTCAAAGAAGTGTTCGATTTGTTGCAATGTAATTTCAGGCATATCGCTGATGTCATTGACATTGTCATAGCGCTTTGTAAGTTCTGCTGAAGGAACGGCGATGATTTTTTCGTCTTCACCTGAATTATCTTCCATAACAAGAACGCCAACCGGGCGTACATTGATCACACAGCCTGGAATGAGTGGGCGCGTGTTGCACACCAATACGTCAATTGGATCGCCATCATCTGAAAGCGTGTGCGGTACAAAGCCGTAATTGCCTGGATACGTCATTGGTGTATACAAAAAGCGGTCAACGACAAGTGTGCCGGAATCTTTGTCTAATTCGTATTTGATTGGATGACCACCAACTGGGACTTCGATAATAACGTTGATGTCTTCTGGTGGATTGTTCCCAATTTTAACGGCGTCGATGCGCATGTAGCAGCTCCAATTTAATTCTTGTATTTTCTGATCGTTTCATTGCTATAAAAAGCAAGTCAGTGATCATCTCATACGAGATGTTGTTTAAATAAGTTTGAACGGTTTATTGCGCTGCAAAATAAATTTGTAAAGGTTGAAAGCACCTTGGAGTGCAATTTTGTGCCAATACTTGCGTTTAATTGTAATATGAAGCTGTATAAAAGCGCTTGCTACGACCAGGCGTAGGCTATTTTGCCAAAGCGTTTATTGTCGAAGGTCTCATGACCAGACGCTATTTTTTGCCCACCCATGGCTTTATAGAACTGTTTTGCACCTGTATTCTCATCAAGGCTCCACACAACGCAGCCTTGGTGTCCTAAGCTATTTAGGAACCTGCGAGACTCTGTGAATAGTTTCTGTCCCAGGCCAACGCCTTGAAACTCTGGTCTTAAATAGAGTTCATAGATTTCGCCTTGTTGGCTGAGTTCTTTCACGCGGTTTACACCCAGTGTGGTATAGCCTGCAATAACATTGCCAACATCCAACACAAGAACATTTGCCGATCCATTGATTGCACGACCCCACCAGTTGGCGTTACGGCGTTCAAACATTTCACGCAAAGATTTATGAGGTAGCATACCATTATACGCGCCTTCCCAAGAAAGGCGGTGTGTCTGTGCAACCTGCCAAGTATCCTCAGGTTCTGCGGGGCGTATGTCTATCGTCAAAGCATCCATGAGCTTAGTAAAAGACATTTTTAACCATTTATAAAGGATTTTTTTAAATTAAAAAAAACCGCCCACAGTTTCATAACTATGGGCGGTTCAGAATTAAGTTGAAAAGCTGTACTTAAGAGGCACGCGCTTTTTCAAAACGCTTACGCTCATGTGTGTCGAGATAGAGCTTGCGAAGACGGATATTTTTCGGTGTTACTTCCATCAATTCATCGTCTTGGATCCAAGATAAAGCGCGTTCAAGCGTCATTTTAATAGGCGTTGTAAGCTTCACAGCTTCATCTTTACCAGATGCGCGCATGTTGGTAAGCTTCTTACCTTTTAGGATGTTGATCTCAAGATCGTTTGGACGATTATGAATACCAACGATCATACCAGCGTAAACTTTCTCGCCTGAGCCAATGATAAATGGTCCACGATCTTCAAGGTTAAACATTGCGTAAGCAACTGACTCACCTTGTTCTTGTGAAATTAGAACACCATTGTTACGTCCACCTATTGGGCCCTTATATGGCTCATAAGCATGGAACAAGCGGTTCATGATGGCTGTGCCGCGTGTATCAGTCATAAGCTCTGATTGATAACCAATCAAACCGCGCGTTGGTGCGTGGAAGACAAGACGCTGGCGTGTGCCGCCAGATGAGCGCAATTCAATCATATCGCCTTTGCGCTCAGACATTTTCTGAACGATAACGCCTGAATATTCTTCATCAACGTCGATGACAACTTCTTCAACCGGCTCTAGTTTCTCGCCGTTTTCTTCTTTCATCACAACGCGCGGACGAGACACTGCGATCTCAAAGCCTTCGCGGCGCA
>CAJQOR010000119.1 GCA_905479965.1 uncultured Rhizobiaceae group bacterium
ACGGCTTGGATATCAACGCGCAATATTGCGGCCCAACTTGGATCATCAGCCAACATTTCCATATAGGTTTGGCGAATAACGCTGGCGGGCAAATCTGGGTGATCAACACGTTCGCAGACACGGTGAATAACAGCTTCTTCAAGTGAAGGCTGTTGCAGGATCGTTGAATAAAGGAATGTCGCTAGCACAGGATCTGCCTGAGCCGCTTCCTCAGCTTCTTTGCGGATAGTATCCCAAATTGGGTCCATCGCATTCACTTTGTTTTTATTAAGTGATTCAACTGATGTATTCATAGTCTTTCTCCACCTACAATCGCAAAACCGCAATCATCTTCCTCTATAAATATGACAAAAATGGTAAAATTTAAAGTGTTTGAACAAATAAGACGTAAATAAGATGAATATTTTTCTCTTGTTTATTCTTGAGACAAGTGTTCAAGAACCGCTTTTTTAAAGGCTTTATCACCTACCGCCAGCATGTGATCCCTTCCCTCAATTGAGACCGCAATCGCATTTGGCATAAGCGCTGCAAGCTCATCTGGAGAACCAGCAATATCGTCTTTTGTCCCCACGACAATGAGTGTCGGCATGGACATCTGCGAGGCTTCATCCTCAGTGACCAACACGCGCGAGGTTTTGATACAGGCAGCGAGCGCAAATCGATCACTTTTTGTTTGCTCAGCAAAAGCTCTGAACATACGTCCGCGTTCATCTGTGACATCATCAAGTGATGGCGCGAGCAATGCATCGGCGATAACATCCCAATCGCCAACCCCTTCAACCATCCCAATACCCAAGCCGCCAAATGTCAGAGAATTGACATATTGTGGTTCAGATTTGGCAATAAAGGCGCAGATGCGCGCACCCATGGAATAGCCCAAGAAATGCGCCTCTTCGATGTTGAGTGATTTGAGCAAATTAATTGCATCAGTGGCCATATGATCAGGGGTATAAACGGCACTATCATGCGGTTTATCACTCTTACCGTGTCCGCGGTGATCAAAAGCAATGACGCGATAACCTGCCTCGGTCAGTGTTTTTACCCAGCCTGTATAGACCCAATTGACGTGCGCAGACGACGCAAAACCGTGAATGAGCATGACCACATCACCATCTTGGGGGCCGGCATCGAACCAGGCAATATCGATCCCGTTTGAGTTAAACATCTTCATTTCAAAAGGTTGAGCTACCATTTTACCATCGTCTTTTTTTGATAATTCGTTCGTTATCTGGAAGCTTTGCCAAGTTTTTGTGTGAGTGTCCACATATTTGCCTACACATTTTCGATACGAAGGTTTAAAGATAGTCCCAACGAATATGCTTAGATACGGGAGCACGACATCATGGCTGGTCACAAAATGCCTTATTTCCACAATACCGCCGGATATCCCTCAATTGAGATTGGCACCAAAAAATTCATGTGTATTGGTGCAAAACCTCCATTTGATCATCCTCATGAATATCTTGAGATGGGCGATGCGACAGAAATCGTCTGCCCTTATTGCTCAACGCTATATAAATACGTTCCAGAAGTTGGCCATAACGAATCAACACCGTTTGGCTGTCTTTGGGAAGAAGAGCAGATCGCCTGATTGAGGTCGTTTGAATGTCTGAGGGGTCAACATCAAACGAAGATCAATTAAATATCGCCATTGTTGGGGCTGGCATTGCAGGGTTGGTGTCTGCATTGACTATGTCGCGTGCTGGCGCGCATGTTCAGATATTTGAAAAAGCTGAAGAACTCACCGAAATTGGTGCGAGCATTCAATTATCCCCCAATGCGACGAAGATACTTCAGACACTAGGTCTTCACGATGCTTTGGCAAAACATTGGATTGAGCCGCATTCAGTCAAACTAACTGACGCCCAGACACTTAGAATTATTGCTGAAGTCCCCATCTCCGAACTTGCGAAAAACTCTTGGGGTGCGCCCTATGCGGTACTCAGGCGCGCCGATCTCCAACATATTCTTCATCAAGCCGTTTTAGCGGATGAAAATTGCACAATACATCTTTCAAGCACTCTAAACTTTGACGGGCCCAACCGCCTTACGAACGACATTGCTGGCAAGATGGGTGTTAAACCAGACCTGATCATCGGTGCAGATGGGGTTTGGTCTTCTGTTCGCAAAGTTATGCCGCTGACGGGGCATCCAAAATTTGGAAATTACATCGCTTGGCGCTTTAATGCTGATTTATCCGCGCGTGCGCATCTGCCACCTGACATTAGCAGCTCTCGTAGTATCCACGTTTTGATGGGCGCATCAAATCATACCGCAATTTATCCAGCTGATGATAATGGCAACAGCAATGTCATCTTTGTTACCCGTGATAAGAATGACAAACCTGAGACTATCAACTTCGATAAAGCGATTTCGCGATACGATATGCAACCCAACGCGATCCATATGCTCCAATCAGCAACACAATTGGGCTGCTGGCCGATCAATCAAGTTACAGACGGCACATGGAATAATGGGCGCGACATGGTGCTCATCGGGGATGCAGCGCACGCGATGATGCCATTTTCTGCACAAGGTGCTGCAATGGCGATTGAAGATGGCTATCTATTATCGAAAATGGTCACCGATAGCCCCTATCAAATTTCCGATATGCTGCAAGCATTTGAGAAAAAACGGAAAGCGCGCCTCTCCAAAGTGAAAAGCCGTACGGCGTTTAACCGGTTTGCCTATCATGCCATTGGGCCAATAAAATGGGGGCGAAACCTTGTCTTGTCCCGCAAATCTCCACAGAGCCTTGGTCGCGGGTTAGACTGGCTTTATGGCTGGTCGGCAGATGACTGATCAGGCCCACACAAAAGCACAAACCAAACGACTTCATTTTATAGACTACGCCCGAGGTTGGGCCATTATCGCAATGGCAATATTTCATTTCACTTGGGATTTGGAATTTTTCGGCTTTGTGGAACCAGGATTAACATCCACCTTTGAATGGAAAACCTTTGCAAGATGCATTGCATCTAGTTTTTTGTTTCTGGCTGGCGTTAGCCTCATATTGGGCCATGATCCCGTCATTCGCATTAACTCTTTTGTAAACCGAATGATGTGGCTTGTTGGTGCCGCTGCCATCATTTCTACGGCAACGTTTTACGCCATGCCAAACGCGCCAATTTTCTTTGGGATTTTGCATGCAATTGCTGGGGCAAGTGTGATTGGTCTGGTACTGAGAAAGCTATCACCAGTCCTATTAGTGCTGCTCGCGACTTTGATTTTTCTTGCACCATTTTATCTTCGCTCTGATTTTTTTGATACGCCTTTGCTTTGGTGGGTGGGGTTGAATGCGAGTATCCCTCGTTCGAATGACTATGTGCCGCTTTTACCTTGGCTCGCTCCATTTTTATTTGGAATGGCAATCGCAAAACTTTTCAAAGCACATGGAATTTTTGAAAAATGGCGTGATCGTCAATCGCCACCCCACAATATATTCAGCAAAGCACTTAGTTTTGCCGGTCGCCATAGTTTAGCAACGTACCTTTTGCATCAACCTATATTGCTAGGGGTAGTCTGGTTGGCTGCGCAAGGCTAGAATTGGTAGGGCTAGAATTGGTAGGGCTAGAATTGATAGGGCTAGAATTGATAGGGCTTGAATTGATTAAGTACTTACGCCGATTTCGGCGAGTTTTGCCAAGCACGCATCTTCAAGATTATCCAATTCATCAACCATCGCTTCTAAGTCACGGCGCTGCGTGCGCAATTCTTGACGTTTTTTTTCAACCTGATTCATCACAATTTTCAACTGTTTGGCAGAATTGGGTAACGACAAATCAAGTTTTAAAAGTTCGGATATTTCAGAAATAGAGAACCCAACGCGCCTCGCCATTAAAATTTTGATAATTAAACGGCGATCCGCTGGCGAGTAAAGTCGTGTTCGCCCTCGGCGTTCTGGTTGTAGAAGTCCCTCATCCTCATAAAACCGCAATGTGCGGCTGGAGATGTCAAACTCTTTGGTGAGCTGCGATATAGTATAATGATTGACCATTAATCACATCACCCCAAACCAATAACCAGCAAGACCTAAAAACGCGAAAAAACCGATTATATCAGTGACGGTGGTCACAAATACAGTGGATGAAATCGCAGGATCAAAACCCATTTTGTCCAGAATAAGCGGCAGCAAAATACCAGCAAGCGCTGCTGAAATCATATTGATAACCATCGCAATACCAATAACGACACCTAGATCAATATTATCGAACCAAACAGCGGACACGATCCCAATCAAAAAGGCAAATATAATACCGTTTAAGCCACCAACAGCGGCCTCACGTAAGATAATACGTCCAGCGTTGTAAATATCTAAGTCTTTGACCGCAAGCGCTCTGACAGTCACTGTCATGGTCTGCGTGCCAGCATTACCACCCATCGACGCAACAATTGGCATGAGGATCGCCAAGGCGACCATTTGTTGGATGGTCGCATCAAACAAGCCGATGATAACGGATGCTAAAATCGAGGTCACAAGGTTGATGAAAAGCCATGTGAAACGTGATTTAAACGCAGCGATGACGTTATCGGACAATTCCTCATCACCGACACCAGCAAGCGCTTTAATATCTTCCTCAGCCTCTTCGTGGATCACATCAACCACATCATCAATGGTGAGCACGCCCACAAGGCGATTATTATGATCAACCACCGCTGCGGATAATAAATCATACTGTTCAAAAAGGATCGCGGCTTCTTCCTGATCCATTTGAGCTGGGATTGGATGAATAGAATCATTCATGATGTCTTCAGCGCGAACGTTGCGCTTTGTGCGCAAAATTCGATCTAACTCAATATCACCAACAAGCTTATAGGTGGCATCAATGACAAATATCTGACTGAACCGCTCAGGTAGGTCCGCATCGATGCGCATATAATCGATCACCTGACCGATGGTCCAAAATGGCGGTACCGCAACAAATTCACTTTGCATGCGTCGCCCGGCACTATCTTCGGGGTAATCAAGTGATCTTTTTAAACGCACCCGCTCGATAAAGGGTAAGTATTCTAAAATCTCCTGACGATCTTTCTCGCCAAGATCTTCCAAAATAAACACCGCATCATCGGAATCCATTTCACCGATCGCACGGGCAACATCCTGATTGGGAATAGCATCGACGATTTCAACACGAATAGCTTCGTCGACTTCAGTCAATGCGGCAAAATCAAAAGAATCACCTAAAAGTTCAACAAGTTTTTGTCGACGCTCTGGCTTGAGCGATTCGATCAAATCGCCTAGCTCAGATTCGTGAAGCCCCTCAACGAACTGATTGAGTGCACCAACATCGCTGGCATCAAGCGAGGCAGCGACAGCTTTACGAAAATCAGAGCGAATACGCCCCTCATCATCATAGATGTCAGCGTCTTTTTGTTCAGAGGCATCGAATTTTGCATCAGCAATGGCGATGTCTTCATTGTTTTGGTCAAGTTCGGAGGCTGTGTCCGGCTGTTTTTTGTCGTCGGCCATCGAATTATCCCAATAAAGCTAATTTACCTTAGCACCGCAATCTATTGTTCATCGTTAAAGTAGCCAGTCAAAACGCATCTGACAAAAGATATTTTGAGAATATCAAAAGATTTATCGGCATAAATTGAC
>CAJQOR010000120.1 GCA_905479965.1 uncultured Rhizobiaceae group bacterium
AATGTCACCATCAATCCTGCGACATTCTTCCGCAAACCAACGAATAAAGCTGGCTCCATAACCGACCTCGCCGCGTGCTTCTGAAATGGGTTTACCCATCTCTGCGGTCAGGATCTGCGCTAAGTCTTCTTGATTGTCTAAAATTAGATCGTGCCATTTTAAAAGAATGTCTGCTCGTTCTTTCGCGGTCAGTGCGGCCCATTCTTTTTGAACAGCATAAGCACCATCGATTGCTTCTTTAACACCTTTGCGGCCAAAATCTGCGACGCTTGCGACTGTTTCACCCGTTGCTGGGTTAATAACGTCATAGGTTTTATCTGCCTCTACCCATTCGCCATTAATATAACTGCGAGTTTCCAACAGTGTTGGGTCATTTAATTTCAGCATTATATAGTCCTAACAAATTCCAATTATAAAAATAGTTCGATATATCGAACTTAGTTCTTGATTTTGATTGCTAGTTCATTTAAAGAACATCGTCAAGGGACAGAGTTGACTGCAAATAAGGGAGGAACGTCAAGTGTCAGATCAAGATAATCAGATAAAACTTGTGCCTGCCCTCGCGCGTGGTGCTCATATATTAGATATTATTGCACGTCACCCTTCTGGGATGATGGCAAAAGAAATCGCTGATGAATTAAATCTAGCGAAAAGTACTGTCCATGGTCTTTGTGGAACATTGGTATCACTTAATCTTCTTGTGCGTCGTGCTGATCAATCCTATCAGATGGGCCCTCATGTTATGCGTTGGGCAAATGCCTTTACCGCGAGAAGTGACGTGGCCAATGAATTTGCTTCCATCTGGGATGATGGCACGGATCTACCAGGCGCGACAATTACGCTTTCAGTTTTAGAAAATACAGACATTACATATATCGCAGCTCGAAATTCAGACGCCACTGAAGGCCGTTTTGAGTTTCGCGCCGGTATGAGACTTCCAGCGAGCATCACTGCAGCAGGCAAAGCAATGTTGAGCCACATGAACGAGTTTGATGTGCGCCAACTTTTTACTGCTGTGGCGGATGACAATACCATCGACGCGTTGATCCATACTTTAAGTGAGGAAAAAGCGCGTGGATATTCTTTTGATAATGAAGATGTGAGTGAAGGGTTGGTTTGCTATGGCGCTCCAGTTCTTGATTCAAAAAACAAGCCCATTGCTGGTATCGCAGTGAGCTTACTCAAAGAAGATGCCACTCCTGAAAAGGGAAAGCAGATCGTTGATAACTTAACTGATATTGCCGTCAAGTTATCGATGCGAATGGGTGCAGACGTATAATAGAAGAAAAACGAGCGCACCTTAAATTTATAAAAAGTCGAACGTAATTTTAACATTGGTGAGAGGATAACCGGTTATGAAAATGACAACAGAAGAAGCGTTTGTAAAAACGCTACAGATGCACGGCATCGAGCACGCATTTGGTATTATCGGATCAGCTATGATGGCGATTTCTGATATTTTTCCAGCAGCTGGCATTAAGTTCTGGGATTGTGCGCATGAAACATCTGGCGGCATGATCGCTGATGGTTTCACACGTGCATCAGGCAAAATGTCTATGATGATTGCACAAAATGGCCCAGGTATCACAAACTTTGTAACACCTGTTAAAACAGCTTATTGGAACCACACACCACTTCTATTGGTGACACCACAAGCAGCCAACAAAACAATTGGTCAGGGCGGTTTCCAGGAAATCGAACAAATGAAATTGTTTGAAGACATGGTTTGCTATCAGGAAGAAGTTCGTGATCCTTCACGTGTTGCAGAAGTACTAAACCGTGTGATCGAAAAAGCATGGCGCGGTTCTGCTCCTGCGCAAATTAACGTTCCTCGCGATATGTGGACACAAGTTATCGACGTTGAACTTCCACAAATTGTTCGCCTTGAACGCCCTCGTGGTGGTTCAGACGCAATTGCAGAAGCAGCTGATTTGCTTTCAAAAGCTGAATACCCTGTCATCCTAAACGGTGCTGGTGTTATTCTTGCTGGTGCGATCCCTGCATCTGCTGCATTGGCTGAAAAACTATCAGCACCAGTTTGTTGTGGTTATCAGCACAATGATGCGTTCCCAGGTTCACACCCAATGCATGTTGGTCCTTTGGGCTATAATGGTTCAAAAGCTGCGATGGAAATGATTGCGAAAGCTGATGTTGTTTTGGCTTTGGGTACTCGTTTGAACCCATTCTCAACACTGCCTGGTTACGGAATTGATTACTGGCCAAAAGATGCAAAAATCATCCAAGTTGATATGAACTCAGATCGTATTGGTTTGACGAAAAAAGTATCTGTTGCGATCCAAGGTGATGCAAAACTTGTTGCTGAGCAAATTCTTGAAGGACTTTCAGATGATGCTGGTGATAAAGGTCGCGCTGATCGTGAAGCCTTGATCCACAAAACAAAATCAGCATGGGCACAAGAGCTCACGTCTCTTGATCATGAAGATGATGATCCAGGCACAAGCTGGAACGAGCGCGCACGTGATCGTGAGCCTGAGCGTATGTCACCACGTATGGCTTGGCGTGCAATTCAGTCTGCACTTCCAAAAGATGCTATCATTTCATCAGACATTGGTAACAACTGTGCGATCGGTAATGCATACCCATCATTTGATGAGCCACGCAAATATCTCGCTCCTGGCCTGTTTGGTCCATGTGGTTACGGTCTTCCAGCAATTGTTGGTGCTAAAATTGCTTGTCCAGATACACCAGTTGTTGGTTTTGCTGGCGACGGCGCATTTGGTATTTCAATGAATGAAATGACAGCGATTGGTCGTAATGACTGGCCTCCGATCACAATGATCATCTTCCGTAATTACCAGTGGGGTGCTGAAAAGCGTAACACAACATTGTGGTTCAAAGATAACTTCGTTGGTACAGAGCTTAACCTTGGTGTTGAATACGCTAAAGTTGCTGAAGGTTGTGGTCTTAAAGGTGTGCAGGTTCGTTCTATGGATCAATTGACAGACGCATTGAACAATGCTGTTGAAGGTCAAATGAAACGCAACGAGACTACATTTATCGAAGTTGTGTTGAACCAAGAACTTGGTGAGCCATTCCGTCGTGATGCCATGAAGCAACCTGTTGTTGTTGCTGGCATCAATAAAGAAGACATGCGCCCTCAGAACGTGTCATGATCAATCCGTTAGATTTAATCTACGACAAAGCAAAGGCCAACACATATCGCATTGTGTTGGCTGAGGGTGAAGATCCGCGCATATTGGAAGGCGCAGCTCGTGCGAACGAGCTGGGTCTTGCCAAGCCTATTTTGATCGGCGATCAAGATAAGATTACTTCGATGGCGAAAGACTTGGGTCTTGCAATCGATGGCATTGAGATCATTGATCTTCAAACAAGTGGTCAAGTTGATGTATATGCTGATCATTATATTGACTATTATAAGAACCATAAGAAACCGCGCGTTTACACAAAAGAAAATGCTCTTGAAGCCATGATGGATCCGCTGAATTTTGCGGCGATGATGGTTCGTTTGGGTGATGCAGATGGTTCTGTTGCAGGTGCTGTGGCCACAACGGCTGATACGGTCCGGGCAGCGTTTAGATTGATTGGCAAAGCAAAAGGCGCCAAACTTATATCAAGTTTCTTTTTGATGGTGATGGACCAAGATCATCATGCACGAAAAGAAACAGTTGTCTTTGCGGATTGCGCAATTACGATCGATCCATCAGAAGATGATCTTGCAGATATTGCAATTGCGTCGGCAAAATCTTTGGCCCGTTTTAC
>CAJQOR010000121.1 GCA_905479965.1 uncultured Rhizobiaceae group bacterium
ATGATGGTGACTGGTGGGTGCAAGATGTCGCTGCATCTTTACCGGCCCGTTTGTTTGGTGACTTGTCTGGAAAGCGTGTTATCGATCTTTGTGCCGCACCGGGTGGGAAAACCGCTCAGTTGATCACTGCGGGTGCTGATGTAACAGCCCTTGATCGCTCAAAAAGTCGGTTAAATCGTCTGAAAGAAAATTTGGAGCGGCTGAAATTGACCGCACATATTGAATTGTCGCGCATGGAAAAATATGAGACGGATAATCTGTTTGATATGGCCCTATTAGATGCGCCTTGTTCATCAACAGGGACAATAAGGCGTCATCCAGATGTTGTATGGACCAAAGGTTTAGATGATATTACCTATTTGGCAGGCGTACAGAAAGGCTTGCTTGATCATGCGATTACTTTGATTAAGCCAGGTGGGATCATCGTCTTCTCCAATTGCTCGCTTGAGCCTGATGAAGGCGAAGATATGGTTAGGCAATATGTTGAAGAAAACTCAGACAAAGTTGAACTTGTGCCAGTTGATCCGCAAATTTGCCAGGGCTTTGAAAGTGCAATTACGCAAGAAGGTGTTATGCGCACGACACCTGACTTTTGCGTCGGTGAAAATGAGAAATTGCAGGGCGTAGATGGCTTTTTTGCTGCCATTCTTCGCAAAAAGTAATAAATTTTCAGTTTTTGCAACGTAATCACTATATCGGACTATTTTAAAACATTTGGTAATTCGTTACGTATATCCTTTGGATTAATTGCTCAATTTCGGACAGGATTGGCAATTAGGGAAGATATCGGACAAAACCGATAGGGGATATTTTTGGTTGCAAGGTCGCTAAAAGTCAGAGCGCCACTGAAGTTGTATCTTACGGAAACGTGGAAGCGGCTCAACAGGCGGATTATCTTAGGCTGGATGTCACCACTTAGATTTAGTGGCTCATCACCTGATAGGCTTATGCTTGCGCCTGTTGATCTTCGAACTTCAGATGCTTTTATTGCCAAAGAAATGGCATCGGGTCGCTATCCACTTGCTGACAAGGTTTTTGAAACAGACGGTAAGACACCGTTTGAAATGGCATTGCCACATGATGAATTTTTCAACGAACTGCATGGTTTTAGATGGCTTCGGCATTTGCGCGCAAGTGATGATGATGACACTAAATATTTAGCGCAAAGATTAGTTTCAAGCTGGATGGTGCATCATACAAAGCGTTTAAAAGGTCCAGCGTGGGAACTCGACATTGTTTCAAAGCGGTTGATTTCGTGGTTATCTCATTCTCCCGTCATTCTCGCAGATGCGGATCATGAATTTTATAAGCGCTTTATGGCAAATATCGCGCTTCATGTGAGATTTTTGCGTCGTTCATCACCTTCCCATCGAAATCCGACGTGGCGTTTACAAGCTCGAATAGCTGTTGCAATGGCTAGTCTTTGTTTGCCGTCATCAAATACCTTGCTCAAATCAGCCGCTAATGCGCTTGATGAAGAACTGGAAGATCAGATTAATGCCGATGGCGGCCATGCTTCGCGCAATCCGCAAGTGGCTTTAAATATTCTGGCTGATTTGTTGCCGTTACGACAAACTTATATCAATCTCGGTTCGGCGTTACCATTAGCTATGCTGCCAGCAATTGATCGTATGTTTGTTGCATTACGCTTTTTCCGCCATTCAAGTGGTGAGATTGCTTTATTTAACGGTGCAACCCATACATCAGCAAATTTTTTAATGTCAATTTTACAGAATGATGAAACAGGTGTGCATTCGCCCGTTAATCTTCCCCAAAGTGGATTTACCCGACTGGAAGCCGGCAAAAGCGTTGTTTTAATGGATAATGGCTATAGTCCAAAAGGGACTGTATCGCGCAAAGCACATGCGGGGTGTTTATCATTTGAATTCTCAAATGGAGCAAATCGCCTTATTGTCAATTCTGGTGCACCCAGATTTCAAGTATCGCGTTTCGGTGAATTTGCACGTTTAACAGCGGCGCATTCCGCCCTTGTTATTGAAAATACATCTTCATCGCGTGTGTCAAATTCAGAATATTTGGGACCGATATTTGTGCATGGTCCGAAAGAGATAATTTTAGAAGATCTCAGCAATGAAGCGCATATGGGTATTCGCGCTTCACATGATGGTTATTTAAATGCTTATGGGCTTATTCACCAAAGGCAGATCCGTTTAGAGCGAGATGGCAAATCACTGTCCGGGCTTGATATACTTCAGACCTCTGATAGCGCGAAAAACGCAACCCCAGCTCGGCGGGATATTGATATTCGTTTTCATATTCACCCCTCTGTACAACTTGAACAACTCACAGATGGTTCTATTTTGCTAAACACGCATGATGGTGATCGTTGGATATTTAACGCCACTGTTAAGCCCAAGATTGAGCAAGATATCTTTTTCGCCGATGTTTTGGGTGCGCGAGGAAGTGAACAGATTTGCGTTTCGTTTAATTCAGGTGAACATCATCGCATCGCCTGGATCTTAAAGGCTGTTGAAGCTAACTAAATTTACCCCTTTTACTTGCCCAACTGTTTTCTTTCTACATGTTTTCATGTTAACGGATCGCCATCACCTTCATATTTTACCGGTTCCGCCAAATTTTAATTGAATTTACGTCGCTGGTACCGAACAAAATCTTAAGTAGTCTGGAATAGCGATGAGCATTCAATCTAAAAAATATCCCGCACCCGATCAAGTTAAAGTTAAACGCGCTTTGTTATCTGTTTTTGATAAAACAGGACTTATAGATTTTGCTAAAAAACTCGCAGATCAGGGCGTTGAGCTCATCTCGACTGGCGGTACGGCAAAAGCATTAAAAGAGGCGGGTCTTGCGTGTCAGGATGTTTCAGACATCACTAATTTTCCAGAGGTTATGGATGGGCGTGTTAAAACATTGCACCCAAGCGTTCATGGGGGATTGCTCTCCATTCGCGATGATGAAGATCACCAAAAAGCACAGTCAGAACATAATATTCCCGACATTGATCTTGCGGTGATTAATCTTTACCCATTTGAAGAAGTTCGTTTTTCTGGTGGGGATTACCCGTCAATTGTTGAGAATATTGATATCGGTGGGCCTGCGATGATCCGAGCCGCATCTAAAAATCATGCTTATGTGACAATTGTAACTCATCCTGATGATTATGATCGTGTGGCAGATGCTATTGGCGAAAACGATGGTCAGACGCCCTATAAGTTGCGTCAGGAATTGGCAGCTTTAGCTTATGCGCGTACCGCGTCTTATGATGCGGCGATTGCTACTTGGTTTGCTTCTGAGCTTGGACTTGATAATCCACGTTATCGCGCTGTAGGTGGTACATTAAAAGATGTCATGCGCTATGGTGAAAATCCACATCAATCCGCTGGTTTTTATGTTACCGGTGAGAAGCGCCCAGGCGTTGCAACAGCTGAACTTTTGCAAGGCAAGCAATTATCTTATAACAACATCAATGATACAGATGCTGCGTTTGAACTTGTTGGCGAATTTAATCCAACCCGTGTTGCAGCATGTGCAATTATCAAACATGCAAATCCTTGCGGTGTGGCTGAGGGTGAAAACCTCAAAGATGCATATGAAAAGGCCTTTGCGTGTGATTCAACATCAGCTTTTGGTGGTATTGTCGCATTTAACCGCGAATTGGATGCCGAAACTGCGCAAGCGGTCATCAAAATCTTCACCGAGGTTATAATTGCACCATCTGTGAGCGATGAAGCTCGGGAGATCATTTCAGCTAAGAAAAATTTAAGATTGCTCGTGACAGGTGGCCTACCGGATCCGCGCGCTGATGGTATGACAGCCAAAACAGTTGCTGGCGGTATGCTGGTGCAAAATCGCGATAACGGCAATGTAGATGATGTTGATTTAAAAGTTGTAACAAAACGTGCACCAAGCGATACAGAACTTAATGATCTTAAATTTGCCTTCCGTGTTGCCAAACATGTGAAATCTAATGCGATTGTTTATGTCAAAGATGGCGCAACGGTTGGTGTTGGCGCAGGCCAAATGAGCCGGATTGATTCATCGCGTATCGCTGCGCGAAAAGCAAAAGATGCTGCTGACGCTATTGGGTCAGATGATGTTCTAACCAATGGAAGTGTTGTTGCATCAGATGCGTTTTTCCCGTTTGCTGATGGTTTGATCTCAGCAGTTGACGCAGGTGCCACGGCTGTTATTCAGCCTGGTGGTTCCATGCGCGATGATGAAGTGATTGAAGCAGCTGATAAAGCGGGTATTGCAATGGTCTTTACTGGGATGCGTCACTTCCGTCATTAGCCGTCTAATTAATAGAAAAAATTAAAGGTGAGGGGTTGTTGAATTCCTCACCTTATTTGTTTTATCCCCGTGATAGATCGGTAATAAGTCCGGCTGCAATTGTCAGTTTAGCAACGCTTGCATCGCTGGAGCTGATTAGGTCATTCACTTGACCCTGAACTTGAGCAATTCGAAGGCTGTTCTCAGCTTCCCATGCATCAACAGGAGCATTGCTATCTCTAAATTTCACCAGAGCAGATGTTGATAAGACACGCCGCGCCTGAGAAATTTCATCCAAGCTGCGAGAAAGTGCAAGTTTGTCATAAAAGTCTGACACAACGACTTGATCTGCTGCATTGAGCAATCGACCGATGATCAATGCTTCGGTTACACGGAAGAATGCGGAAGACGCTTCATCTAGGTTCGTTTGTGTAAGCGCCGATATCTGACTAATTTCAGGGATTAGCGTGCGAATGTTTAATTCAGCAAGTTCATTTGCAAGTTTTTTAGGAACGGATTGCGTAATGAGACGTTCCTGAACTTGGT
>CAJQOR010000122.1 GCA_905479965.1 uncultured Rhizobiaceae group bacterium
GTTTCGATGATGTTGCGCATAAGTGACCATACCAAGTGATTTGTTTTTGCTTGTCGAAAATATAGGGCAATGCCCGACAAAAAACAGACAAGTCTTTTGGAATAAGGGTCATAAACAGGTGAAACGAGCGATAGTATGACCGGAAGCAGATCTAATAACCATCATTCGATAACCCAGGAATCGACTTTAGATACTCTCAGCAGAACGATTGAGGATCTTGAAGAAAAAATTCTAGGGCAAGCCAATTCATCAGGTAATGACTTTGCGCCTCGCGGTGCAACTGTTTCGCAAGATTATTCTCTGACCGATGAAATAAGAGCGCGCCAGCAAAGTTTGTCCGGCCGTCAGACCCGATCTCAAAATAGACCTGAAGGGTTACCAAGAGGCGGTTCTAACTCTGGTCGGTTGCAGTTAAAAATGAACAGGCCAGCAGCTCCTGCACCGGCAAGCGAGCTTTCAGCTGTCGTCACGCAACTTCGGTCTGAATTAAAACAAGATATGCAAATGACGCTGCGCAAAGAGCTTAGTCAAATGCAAAATGAAATGTTGGCGCTCAATTCAAATTCAAATAATGCTAACGTACCAGCCACCATTGGCGCAGATCTTGAAGCAATTGCACATAGTTTAAAAGAGTTAGAAGGCGGTCGTTCAGCAGCTGCAAGTGGCAATTATGAAGGCGGGGAACTTGATAGCCTGCGCCTTGAAGTAGATAGTTTGCGAAACTTAGTCGACACTGTCGCTAAAGAAGACACGTTGATGGGGCTTGATAATCGCTGGAGTGATATCGAACGCACGTTGCAAGGTTTTAACCCGCATGCAATTCACGGCGAATTGTCTGATTTAGCCACGCGCCTTGAAGATATTCGCCACGTACTGGCGGCAATGCCGCAGTCAGATGGTGCCTTGCGCCCTTTGGAAGAAAAAGTCGAATTGATTGCAACAGCAATCACGCAATTAATGGAACGTCCCGAGAGCTCGGGCAATCATGAACAATTTGCGGAATTTACCAATCAAACAGATGCAAGACTTGCTCAATTAGCAGATCAGATCGGGCAACTCGCCAATAATGGTGAACATGCTGTTGCTGATCGTTTAGAAGTAATGTCTGCGCGTCTGAATGATATTGCCAATGACACAAGTGTAAGCGAACTTGAGCAGCGTCTTGCTAATCTCCAAGCTAGCTTGGATAGTGGCTCGCCAAGCACGCACAGCCCACAACTGGATGCACGTCTGTTAGATATTGCCAATAAAGTTGATGCGCTGGATAACCGTGCTGCATCTGTTGAGACGGCTGGAATAGAGCGACTTGTTGGCCAGCTTGCTGAAATTGCAAATAAGCTGGATGATCGGTCCACACCTACGGATCTTCCTGGTCTTGATCGCTTGGAGCATCAACTGTCAGGCATCGCTGAGCGGCTGGAAAACTCAACGGGTGGAGTGACCCAAGTAAATACCGATGGTCTACAACAGCAAATCGCGCAATTATCGGAATTGATGAGCGGTGCAAGTGTGGATCAGGTTGGTGATAAATTATCTAGTTTGGAAGAGCATCTAAACACAAATGATGAGTTTGTATTAGAGGCCGCACGTCAAGCAGCTGAAGCAACTCTTGAAGCTTATCAACGTGCTCCAAGTTCAGCATCTGTAAGCGGTGATGCTGATAGTTCAAATATTTTAGCATTAACATCTGACCTAAAGCAGCTTGAACATCTTTATCGCGAATCTGAAAACCGAAATTCAAAATCATTTGGTGCTTTGCAAGATACATTGTTAAAGATCGCAGATCGCTTGGAAACAATGGAAGGTGGAAATGCGCCGTCGATGGCCCAGACACCACCACCAGCCCCGCAAAATTTGGCGTCAAACGTTGAAATGCCGCGTACTGCAATGCTCACAGAAACGTCCCCAAGCGCTGAGGTATATAGTGACCCGGTCCTTGACGATCAGTTTGCGATTGAACCAGAGTTTGAGGCTGAGAAACCTGCCCGAGGGGCGAGTTCGCTATTAGCTGGCTTGGCCGAACGCATAAAACGTGATCGTTCAGATGATGAAGAAGAACAAAGTTTATTGTCCACACCAGAGCATCGCGCTGAACCATCAGCGCTTGATGAGTTGGAAAGCGAATTTGCAGATGAGCCGCTAGAGCCAGGTTCGGGTGCACCTGATATCAATTCAATCATGCAAAAGATGCGTGATGTGCAAAAGCAACGCGGCAGTCAAAATGAACCGCAAATGGCGAATTCAAAACCAAAGGACTATGTTGCATCTGCACGTAAAGCAGCGCTCGCAGCAGCTGCTGAAGTAGGTGCGATGGACGGCGATGAAAAGCCAGAGAAGGCGAGAAACCGCGGTGTAAAACTATCCGGTGGCCCGCTTGTTCGCAAACCGATTTTGATCGCAGCTGGAGCAATTTTATTGGCAATCTTGGCAATACCATTGGCCAAAAACTTTATTGGCGGTTCGCCTGAAAGTTCTGCTCCAAAAGTTGTTGAGGTCGTACCTGAAATTGTGGAACCAAGAGAAATTCCGCTTGAGAGTGATACGTTAATTGTTGGCAACGAAACAACATCTTTGGATCAATCCGCTCCGATAATTCCGCAGTCTGATCCAGCGCTTCCATTGAACGATACCATGACCCCAGCACCAGATGGCGAGCAACTTGCTGATGGTAATGCAGATGCGCTTGCGTCAGAAATAAACCCGGTGGGCCAAGTTGTTGAGGCAGCTGACTCTACCGAAATTGCCGAACTCGCTGATCCGCTTCAATCGCAAGCAGAATTATCTACTCCCGTAAATCTATATGCAGATGCGGAAAACTTGCCAGATGCGGTTGCGCCTGTTGCATTAAAACAAGCAGCACTGAGCGGTGACCCGATCGCACTTTATGAAATTTCAGCGCGATTTACCGATGGTCGCGGTACAGAAGTGAAGTTGGATGAGGCCGTTAAATGGCTTAAGCTTTCTTCCGACCTTAATTTTGCGCCAGCACAATATCGTTTGGGTAATTTCTATGAGAAAGGTACTGGTGTGGATCGTGATATCGATCGAGCTAGGGTCTTATATCAATCATCTGCAAATAACGGCAATATAAACGCCATGCACAATCTTGGTGTTCTACTAGCATCCACCGGAAATGCGTCAGACTTTAGCCAAGCAGCAGACTGGTTTTTAGCTGCAGCTGAACGTGGTGTGCGTGACAGCCAGGTCAATATGGCGATCCTATATGCGCGCGGCGAGGGTGTTCCACGCAATCTATCTGAAAGCTATAAATGGTTTGCAATCGCTGCAAATCAGGGTGATGCAGATGCAGCATCCAAACGAGATGAAGTGTTCAACGCACTGCCGCAGACTGAAGCAGAAGGCGCAAAAGCACTCGTAGCAAGCTGGCAACCTGCACCTCTTGATGTCAATGCAAATAATGTGCAAGTACCAGATTCATGGGTTGGTCAAGCCACGAATACAGCTACAATTGATATGAAAAAAGCCATCATGAATATTCAGGCTATTCTGAACAATAATGGTTTTGATACCGGTCGTCCGGACGGGATCATCGGTACCAAAACGACCAATGCCATTAAAGAATTCCAGGCCTCAATTGGCATGAAGCCCGATGGGCAGATCACAGATAAACTTGTTCAGGAACTTCTAAAGCGAAACGGCTAGTTATATTTGCCAGCTAACCGCGCATTTTAGACCAGGAAATTGGATAAATCTGTTCTTTGCCCAGAACGTGGGCGAAGAGATTTTTGGTATTAAACAAGCCTTTGAACGCCTTATGTTTTAATGAAAGTCCCCCGGTTGTCGCACCAAAGGACGGCATAATGAGACGTTTGCCATCTGTTGCAAAGCAAGCCCGACGAACGGACTTCCCATGTCGTGTAATGACGGCCGCAGGGTGCAGGTGGCCCGATATCTCACCATCAGCATCATTATCAGATGGTTCATGACGAAGCTGCAATGTTTCGCAGGTTATTTCTTCACAACAATCACCCTCAATACTCGTATGGGGTTTTGGATCATGGTTGCCTGAAATCCAAACCCAATTGCGCCCAGTTTGCATGTGTTTGATTTGCTGACGCGCTAAATCTGGTAGGAGTTCGGAACCGAGTTGATCGTGGAAACTGTCGCCGAGGCTGATCACGGTTTCTGGGGCATAATGATCAAGAGATTGCTTTAGCTTATCAAGTGTTTGAGATGTATCATAAGGTGGGTGCAGCATTCCGCGGCGTGCAAATGCTGCACCTTTTTCAAGATGAAGATCTGAAACAATTACTGTTCTAGATTGAGGGAGATACAAAACACCACGATAATCGCAAACGATATGAACTCCGTTGAGTTCTGTTGATAGCGAAGGCAAGGTTGTTTTGCTTTGAAGGATGGGGCCTGTCATATTCATTTAAGCTGACTTGTCGCCTCGCTTAAAAACGCCTCCGCAGCTTCAAGCAAGATACTTTCCTGTGCTTCGCCGTTGACTGGTTCGCGGCCAATTTCAAGCATAATGGGAACAGCAAGTGGTGAAATATGATCAAGTTTTTGATGCATGATACGTCCTTTGATTCGTAAAAGCATATCGCTTAATCTGCGAATATCCAACAATCCAGTTGCAGCATCAGCGCGCGTTGCTTGCATTAAAATATGATCAGGCTCGTGACTTCGTAAAACATCATAAATTAAATCAGCTGAAACGGTGACTTGGCGACCAGTTTTTTCTTTGCCGGGGTGTCGCCGTTCAATCAGCCCTGAAATAACGGCACAGTTTCGAAATGTGCGTTTGAGCAACCATGATTCGTCAAGCCAAGCTTCTAAATCATCTCCTAGCATGTCTTCATCAAACAATTCAGATAACGATATCAAACCATTTTTAAAGCGTTCCCCCAGATCATCGAGCGCCCAGATTGCCAGCGCATAATCTGTTGCAACAAATCCAAGCGGGCGGGCGTGCATTCGTTCCAAACGTCTGGTTAAAAGCATGCCAAGCGTTTGGTGAGCTAACCGACCCTCAAACGGGTAAATAATCATATAGTGTTTTTTATTGCGGGGAAATGTTTCAAGTAAAAGCTCATTATGGCTTGGCATGCGCGATACGCGTCTTTGGAGCTCTAACCATTCACGAACCTGAGCAGGAAATGATTTCCACTTTTCACGATCAATCAACATTTTACGCACTTGTTCTGCAAGATATGTTGAAAGTGGGAATTTCCCACCGGCATAAGATGGAATTTTTGGCGATTGATCAAATGTCTTTGACGCTAAACATTCATTTTCACGGATGCCCTCAAATCGCAGAACCTGCCCACTAAATAAAAATGTATCACCGGGTGATAACATTTCTAAAAAATACTCTTCAATCGTGCCAAGCTTTGGACCACCGCGCCCAATGGAGCCATTTGCTTTTCTCTTGGTCAGACGCACATTTAAAATAGGGGCTTCAATGATAGTACCAATATTTAATCTATATTGCTGCGCAATTTGCGGATTGGAAATGCGCCAAGTGCCATCTTTTGTTTTGCGGATACGGGCATATCGCTCATAGCTTTTTAGTGCATAGCCACCCGTTGCAACAAATTCAATTATGCGCACAAATTGCTCTTGGGTTAAGTGGTTATAAGGCGCTGCGCTTGTGACTTCGCTATAAAGTTCATGCTCAAAAAATGGTGTGGCACAGGCCATTCCTAAAATGTGTTGGGCGAGGACATCAATTGCCCCATCTAGAAGCGGGGGAGTATCCTGCGCACCGATGTAATTTGCATCCAGTGCTGCTTGACATTCCATAACCTCAAAACGATTGGCAGGCACCAAAACCGCTTTGCTGGGTTCA
>CAJQOR010000123.1 GCA_905479965.1 uncultured Rhizobiaceae group bacterium
GCCATATTTCCACGGCACGACCAAACGAACTGGCGCACCATTTTGGTTTGGCATGTCTTCGCCATAAATTCCAACTGCCAGAATTGTAAGCGGGTGCATCGCTTCATCCATGCGCAGCCCCTCAACATAGGGCCACTTAAGACCACCAAGACCGCGCTGACCGATCATTTCTTCAGGACGCACTAGAGTTTCAAATGATACGTATTTGGCACTGCCCTGCGGCTCATAGGCGTTTATCACATCGCGCAATGGAATCCCTACCCACGGAATAACCATGGACCAAGCTTCAACACAACGTAGACGATAGATGCGCTCCTCCATGTCAAATTTTGACATGAGGTCTTCTATATCCAATTCACCCGGTTTATTCGTCAAACCATCAATTTTGATGCTCCATGGGCGCGTCGTGAGCGAGCCTGCATTGGCGCTCGGATCACCTTTACCCGTGCCGAATTCATAAAAATTATTGTAACTTTTGATGTCTTCGATTGGGTTCGGCTCATCGGTTATTGAATATTGGCTTTTGGAAAACTCCATCGATGCTGCTGCTTGTGTGGATTGTAGTGCAAGCCCACCTGTCAATGCTGTTGCCGATGCAAAACCGGCAGCTTTCATGAAACTGCGTCGGTTTAAAAACGCATCTTTGGATGTGATTTCAGATGATAGTGGTTTTGGATATTTATAAACAGTCATGTGTGTTTTCCTCTGCTATCATCTTTGTACGCTGGATATTTAGGAAACCACAAGACAAGAAGCTGACACAAGAAATCAAATTTAGGTGAAGTGGAAAGCATATCTAAGACTTAGGTCAATTTTCCGCCAAGATAGAAGTCCTGATTACTAAGTCACCAAATTTAAGGTAATTCTACCCGATTAACAAAAGTATTTATAGAAGTTTGCATGAAATTCATGCAGTCTTATTCTCGTAGAGATACTGATTCGAAGCTTACACGAATTGTGCAAGGCATTCGGAATAGATTAATGCGGACGGGATGATTTGGAAGGTCTTCCATAAATGAACCTTACAGTCACGTCAATAAACCTGAAAACTCAGCTTGGCACAGCCATATTGATTTGTGTTCTGTGCGTTGTTTATACAATTTTTAGCTGGCTTGGATATTTCCTTGTCATGCCTCCCGGCATTGTATCGGTTATGTGGCCGTCTGCAGGGATTGCGCTTGCATTTGTCTATGTATTTGGATCGCGAATAGCAGCCGGTGTATTTCTCGGTTCATTTTTAACCCATGCGTTACGCTATGGGATTCCCGACGCGGAATCCTTTTCCACCGTAATATCAATTGCATTTGGTGCAACACTGCATGCCGTTATCGGCGGTTATTTAATTCGGAAATTTTCCAATGCTCAGCTGCATTCAGGTAACTTGCGAGAGGCACTTGTTTTTGTATTATGGGGTGGCGTTTTTGCCTGTCTGATTTCAGCGTCGATAGGTACATTTTCTATTGATCGAATTGCAAATTTTAGCCCAACTGAATTCTGGATTCAATTGGGCACGTGGTGGCTAGGAGATACACTCGGGGTTATTATGTTCGCCCCAATTACAGTTCTGCTATTATCAGAAACAAGCCCAGACGGGGACACATCTTTAAGATTAAAAACAATGGTCGTCGTTCCAGTTGCTATATGTATTGCAATCTTTGCCGTACTATTCGACGCAACCAAACAAGAGCTAAAATCTCATACATACGATGAATATGCGCGTGAAACAGCAAACTTGGCTAATGAATTTACCCAAACCCTTGCTGTGAACATCACAACTATCAAAGCGACAACAGCTTTTCTTAAGGCGGCTGAAAAAATCACTGCGGATAAATTTAATATATTTACAGCGCCGCTGTTGCAAAAATCGAAAGGTTTGTATGGCCTCTCGTGGTTGCCGAAAGTGGATAATTTAAATCGAGACGAGTTTACCCAATCGATCCGAGATCAAGGCTACCCGGATTTTGACATTATTTCTCGCAATGATAAGGGACAATTGCAATCCTCCTCTCAACGAGACGTTTATTTTCCGCTCGCCTATACTGAACCATATGCTTTTAATAAGTCTGCGCACGGGTTTGACGTATATGGTCAAGACGGCATTTCCGGAGATGTGCGGCGTAATATACTAGACCTGGCAAAAACCATAAATAAACCACGTGCGACGAGCAGATTTTCTATTGTTCAAAAACAGGACGAATACGGGGTCATCATTTATTCCCCTGTATTTAAAATGTTGAAAACAGACAAAATGGAGCATGTAGGATATATAAATGGGATATTTGTTTATCCTGATCTCGTGAAAAGCATCGAAGATAAATTGGTAGCTGCAGACTCGAACTTTTATCTCACTGAACTACGCGGCAATAAACCTCCATTGGTTCTTTATGATTCAAGAACTGCGGACAAAAAGGAAGGTTCGATTGAGAGTTATGACCTCAAAGGGGTTAACTATACCAGCCATTCGGTGACAGTCGCAGGTAAAATCTGGCAAATAGTTTTCACTAAAAATGGCCAACTCATCACAGGTGATTATCTGAGATCACTTTGGTTATTTGCAATTGGAGGCACAATATTCACGTTGCTTCTCTTTATTATTCTTACGATGATTACGGCACGCAATCAGTCTGTGGAAAAACTTGTTTCGCTTCGTACTGAAGAGCTCAACAGGGCCAATGAAGAGTTAGAAGAATTTGCCTACAGAACATCCCATGATCTGCGTTCTCCCATTGTTTCATCCGTACAATTGCTCAATTTGGCGGATGATGCCATTAAAGAGAATGAGACAGAATTTGCCTCAAAGAGTATCGCACATGCCAAACAATCGCTCGGGAAGCTTGAAAAGCTGATATCAGACATTCTTACGCTGACGGAAATTGGCAGCCAAAATGAAACTGAAGCTATTGTTGATATCGCAAAGGCAGTCGATGAAGCACTGGCCAAACTAGACCACGCTGATGGATTTCATCGTTTGAAAGTCATCAAAGAGATTAGCGTTGAGGGTAACGTGATCATCAAGCCGTCACGCTTTAAGCTGATCTTGGAAAATTTGATTTCCAATGCTACGAAATATCAAGATCCGAAGAAGGACGAACCGTTTCTTAAGATTAGCAGTTTTAACACCGGTGGTAATTTGCATTTGCATGTTTCTGATAATGGCCTTGGCATTGACCCTCAGTACCAAAAACAAATGTTTGAGATGTTTAAAAGGTTTCATCCAAAAGTTGCCGTTGGCAGCGGTTTAGGACTATATTTAATGCGCAAGAGTGCTCACATTTTGGGTGGGGACATTGAGTATGTTCCACTTGAAAATGGCTCACTTTTTAAGCTGACGGTGCCCGCTAGAATTGCAAATAAAGGAGATAATAATGACTTTACTTACGGTCATGGTGGTTGATGACAGTGAAGCAGATCACTTCATTTGCAATCACACGCTGAAGAAATATAATCCCGATATCAATATTATTGCCGCCTATGATGGTCAGGAAGCACTCGACATATTGGCCACCGCTGAGATGCATCCACAAGTCATCTTTCTCGACATCAACATGCCACGCATGAATGGTCATGAGTTTTTAGAAGAATATTCAGAAATATACGGCGAAAAGAATTGTTCGGTCGTTGTCATGCTTACGTCTTCTGACCAAGAAAACGATAAACAGCAATCTATGGCCTATAAAGCCGTCGTCGACTATTTTACCAAACCCCTCTCGGTAGAAGCCGTTGACACGCTGTGCGAAGAGAATAAGAATATTTGCAGATAGAGAAACCTGATTTGTATGAATGAGATATCAGACAAAGAGAAGCTTCAAAAGCTTGAGAAAGAGTATGCAGAGTTTTTGTACATCATCTCTCATGACTTTAGGGCGCCCTTGCGTCATATCGATGGTTTTGTGTCGATTATTCAACAAGACAAACAAGACCAACTCGATGCGCAGACAACATCTTATTTGAACAAAATTTTGAAGAGTAGCAAACAGTTGGATGCCATGTTGCAGGGGCTCTTAAAGCTGTCTCGGGTCAACACGCGACCTGGCGAAAAAACCACAACTTCCCTCAGCGGACTAATTGAAGCTGCTTGGTATCGCGATTTACGTCATTTTATTCCGGAAGGTGCGCAACTTAATATCAGCGAAATGCCAGCCTATTTCGGCGATGAAGACCAATTGCATCAAGCGTTTAGTGCCATACTGCGCAATTGCATTGAATATCGCAATCCAACTGGTGAGCTTGAAGTCAATGTAATACATAGTTTTGAGAGTGACATGCACGTCATATCTATTGAAGATAATGGCATTGGTATTCTGCCTAAAATGACAGAGCGCGTCTTAAAACCTTTCGCGCGTGCGGTATCAGCAGCTGATTTTCCCGGTTTAGGTATGGGACTTGCGTTTGCGAATAAAGTCATCGAGCACCACAATGGCACTATCGAAATCAAAGTGGGTGAAAATACGAGCACTCGCGTAATCATTTGCCTGCCTCCTTGTTAGCAATGATGAAAAGCTTGTTTCAACGGTTTTGACCACTTGATTAAAGGCTAGGATCAGCCTATTTCAGGTCAAACAACCCTGGATCAGCGACATTAAAATGGCAGTCAACAAATCTTTCCGCGCCAAGCTGTATGATTTTACAGAAAGCGAACTATTCGGACGCTTTATTCTCG
>CAJQOR010000124.1 GCA_905479965.1 uncultured Rhizobiaceae group bacterium
CGCGTTGTGTGGGCTATTTATCAGCCTCACCCGCGTCCGCTTCATGGCGGGTTAGAAGGATTTGCGGCAAAAACTGTCCACCACTTGCTATATGGCACAATCATAGCAATGCCACTGCTCGGTTGGCTTTATCACGCAGCAACAGAAGGGTTTGCACCCATCTGGTGGCCTTTCTCACAAGACCTGTTCTTTATACCCAAAGATGTGATGTTATCGAATTTCTTTAAAACAGCGCATTTTGTTTGCGGTGTTCTACTTGTCTTATCATTAGGCTTACACATCGCAGGCGCGATTAAGCACGCTGTGATAGATAAGGACACAACATTAGATCGCATGGTGCCTGGCCGCTATCAGCTAACTGGCCATCTACCTGCGGAACAAAAACGATCACCTTTTTCGCTTCTCGTTGCTTTTACAGCCACAGCCATTGCAATCGGATCAACCTTCATTGTGTATCATTTCGAATATGGCCAGACCGCTATCATAGCAAGTGAGCAATCCTCACAAACCAAAACCAACGAAGTCGCCTCAAATACTAATGAACAAAGCGCAAATAGTTGGAATATCGATTATCTAAATTCACCGTTGCAGATCGAAGTTTCCCAACTTGGAACACCTGTTACTGGCACATTTGCAAATTGGAATGCGAAGGTTATTTTTGATCCCAATGATCTTGCAAATGCCCGCATCAATGCTGAAGTCGATGTTACATCTCTTAAGCTTGGTGAAGTGTCCGACCGCGCCATTTCATCCGAATTTTTAGGTGCTGAGGCTAATCCTACCGCCCAGTTTACATCGGAAAATATAATAAAAAGCGAAACTGGTTTTTCTGCAATTGGGCAGTTATTGCTTGCTGGCGTATCAAAAGACTTCACCATCAATTTCACATTTGAAGAAACTGACGGACGCGCTTTTGTGACAGGTGAAGCTTTAATTCAACGTCTTGATTTTAATATAGGAACAACCTTCTCCGATGATTCAAGCGTTGGTCGCGGTGTAAAACTCAAGATTAGTATCAGTGCAACGACGTTCTAGTATGCAATATAGTCAATATAACCGAATTTCTACGTATTGTTAAACTTGCCTTTTACTTTTAGACTAAAAGTAGAAAATGTGTTAAGCGGGACAATACTATGGCACTTGACTATGGCACTTGAAAATCTACGACAAATACCACGTGTAAAATTGTGCAGTGTCGCAACTCCATTGGAGGAGCAGCATAATCTTGCGCGCCTTTGTGGAGCAAGAACCTTTCTTATAAAGCGTGACGATATCAACTGTTTTGCAACAGGTGGCAACCAAGCTCGACACATGGAATATTACCTCGGCGATGCAATGAAAAAGGGCGCCGACACTTTCATAATGCTTGGTGGCCGCACCCCAAATTTACCACGTATTGCCGCTGCAGCATGCGCTAAATATGGCATTGAATGCCACGTATTTTTGGAAAACGAAAAGTATGGTTTATGCTGCGAACCAGCGGAATTGCGCGAAGTTCTTTCAACAAGCATGCTAAACGCAACCGTTCACAGTCACCCACTCTTTAAAGACCAAGGTAAAGCTATTGCAGCAATGCAAGACTTAGCTGATGCTTTAAAGGAGCAAGGTCGATCCCCCTATATGCTCCAAGTTGAGAGCAAGAGATCCCCTTTTGCCGCATTTGGATATATTCATGCAGCTCTTGAGATCGTGAAACAATTGGACGAATTGGATCAAGAACCTGATGTCATCTTTTGTGCAGTGGGATCAGGCAATACTGTTGCGGGTCTACTTTATGGGCTGCGTTCACTTGGTTGGGATATACCCGTTGTTGGCGTGAATGTAGGTTTCAACAATATACAACACATTCAAAAACAAATTAGAATAAAAACTGAGCAAATTTCTGGCATGCTAGATGAGGTCAATCCTGTTGAGGAAGATGACATCCTAGTGACAGATGACTATTGTTGTCACCATACAGTCGCCTCAAGCACTGATCCTGATCATCCAGCAAACTTATCGGCGAAGCACGAAGGCCTGCTGATTGACCCATTTTTCAATGCCAAATCCATCTGCGCGGCTTATGATTATGCTAAACAGCATCCAAATAGCGAAGTCCTACTGATTAATACTGGCAAATAGCAAAACCTAATTACGTAAGGCCAAAAGTACCTAGAATATACCCTAAACTGGTATACGGCTAAACGATTGGCTGTGAGACCTACCGCCGTGGTGCAAAATCACAATACTCACCATTCCAATAGGCAATAAAAAACCCCGCAAGATCTTGCAGGGTTTTATATGCATTTTATTCTGGTCATCCTTAGGAGAGAATATCAACCTGAACAGAAATGCTGAATTTATATTATTATCTAGTATTCAGAGATTGGGTTACGCTTAACAGCGATAATACCGTCGCGTGAAACGCCAATATCGTCAAGGATACGTGGTGACAATGCACTCAATTGACGGCGCATTGAACGTTGGTTGTTCCAGTTACGAACTTTACCAAGAATATTCATTTTTTCTTCTCCATAAATGCTTCTCATAAGAAGCGTGTTTCGCAATAAATTGATGTTTTAATTTAGGGAACAATTCGCGTTCCGTTGAATTCCAGATGCTCCTTATTCTGCACAATTACCAGTCATAATTATGCAAACGTGCTATGCATTTGCTGCATTTCTAGGCAGAAAAAGGACCCCGGATTGACAAAACCAGACACTGAACGTTGTTAAATCGATTTAGCGATCAGGAATTTCAATTGACTCATTCAAAGGGTATATAGGCTTTTACTTTCAAACGTTTTTTGGAAGTATTTTACCATGTAATGGCGTGTAATTTTTGTTGAATATTTTGCCTATTTATACACACTTGACGTCTAATTTTGCCAGAAACTTCTCACAAGCTTGTGTTAACGCTCGTAACCAGAGCATCTCTCCATTTAGGCGCAATCGCTGTTACTGGCAATCGCTGTTACTGGCACATCAGTAAAAGATTGGCTTGAACGCTCAGCGAAGATGTTCAACCAAGTAAAAGCCGGCAAAGCTGATCAAATTCTTTTGAACCCATCTTTTCTGTCATGTAATTTGATGTCATGGATAGATTGACGCTTCAGGCAAATATCAAACAACGATCGCGCAAGCGATGGTGATAAATTCCCAGGGGCGTTTGGTGGTACGACATGAAAACCCCGCTTTTCACGCGGGGTTTTTTGTTTATATTACTTAACATTATCTGCCCAACATATAGAAGTATTCATGACATCACATCCAACATCACACATCACAATCAACTCGCCTATCCAGTTTCACGATAAACTGCCTGATGCGGTTGACGTTGCCATTATTGGTGCAGGTGTTATGGGGATATTTACAGCACTTTATCTCTCAAGAATGGGTAAGCGCGTTATCGTAGTTGAAAAGGGTCGTGTTGCATGTGAGCAATCCTCCCGAAATTGGGGTTGGATACGCCAGCAAGGGCGAGATGCTGCGGAACTACCCATCATGATACATGCCAATCGGCTATGGCGTGATGTCGATCAACAAACCCAGGGGCAATGCGGTGTCGTCAATGCACCGATTAACTTTCTAAGCGGTACGGGCGCGCGGCGTGAAGAGTTTGAACAATGGGTGCAAGTTGCTAAAGATCATGGTGTTCAGTCCAATCTGCTGAGTTCGGAAGAAATCGGACGCATATTTGGAAATAATGCTGCAAAGAAATGGGTCAGCGGTATTTCAACGCCAAGTGATTTAAAGGGCGAACCATGGGTTGCCGTACCAAGTGTCGCAAAACTCGCGCAAGAAAATGGTGTTCTTATTCGCGAAAATTGTGCTGTTCGCACACTGGATATTCAGGCTGGGCAGATCAAAGGTATTATCACAGAAGATGGCGTTATCGCTTGCGAACAAGTTGTCTTGGCCGCGGGTGCTTGGTCAAGTTTGTTTGCGCGCAATCATGGCATTCACATCCCGCAAATGGCTGTGCGAGGCGATGTTGCTCAAACCAAACCTTTGCCGGAATTCACCTCCCAAACATCGCTTGATGAAGAGCTCGCCATTCGTCGTCGACAAGATGGTGGTTATACGCTCTCTTTATGCGATCGGCACACCGGATATATCGGTCCTGATTCTTTTCGCCATTTTAAACAGTACATCCCAGCACTAATAAAAGGTTGGCGGCATTTGAACCTGAAGTTCACCGCGCCCAAAGACTTCCCCGACGCTTGGCAAGCCAAACGTTCTTGGCAAAACGATGATATCTCGCCATTTGAGACTTGCCGCGTTTTGGACCCCAAACCTGATCCCAAAAACATTGCGCGGATGATTGAACGGTTTAAGATCCGCTTTCCAGATATTGGTTCGCCTGAAATTGCCCATTCATGGGCCGGTATGATTGATACAATGCCCGATTTTGTTCCCATCGTGGATCGAACGCCCAACTTACCAAACTTGATGATTGCAACCGGTTTAAGCGGTCACGGATTTGGGATTGGCCCTGGGTTTGGCATGGCGTTGGCACGCA
>CAJQOR010000125.1 GCA_905479965.1 uncultured Rhizobiaceae group bacterium
TTAAATCAGCTGTATTTTTTGCACTAAAATGAAATGGAAATTCAGCTCAAGATATAACGATGGGCCGCATACAAAGATAACGTCGCGGCATTTGACACATTCAACGACTTAATCGCTCCGGGCATGTCTAAACGTGCTAAATCTGAGACGATCGTGCGCGTTTTATGGCGCAAGCCTTTGCCTTCAGCACCCAAGACCAACGCAATCTGCTTCTTTGAGAATGTCTCTTCAAGTGCGTGTGGGCCTTCAGAATCAAGCCCAATAGTTTGAAACCCTAAAAAATGCAGCTCATCAATCGCATGACCGAGGTTTTTAACCTGGATATGATCAATCATTTCCAGCGCACCGGATGCAGACTTTGCCAATACACCTGTTTCTTGCGGGCTGTTACGTGCAGTTGTGATAAGGGCTCCAGCGCCTAGTGCCACAGCTGAGCGCATGATCGCGCCAACATTATGCGGATCGGTAACCTCGTCTAATACGACAACTAAATGCGTGTCTTTCAATTCGTCTAAGCTTTTACCATGTAACGGATGGACTTCAGCGACGATACCTTGATGGATAGCATCTTTACCCAGCATCTTATCCAGTTCGCGTCCATCAATCATCTCAACAGGGAAGGGCATATCGCCTATATCGCCAATATCAAGGCGTTCCCAGGCATTCGGTGTTGTTAAAAGCCTGATGATTTTGCGTTTGGGATTTTCAAACGCGGCGCGCACCGTGTGCAGACCAAAAATATAAAGCGCGCCAGAACCAGATCGTTGTCCACCTTTGCCGCGAAACTTATTGCCGCGCTGGGGCGTTTGTTTGCCCATGGCGGCGCCATCAGACCTTTGTGGCTTGGCTGCCCGATTTGTATTTGGCTTATTGCTGGCAAACTTAGCTCCAGGATTACTACCGGGCTTGTTACCAGGTTTGTTTCCGGGCTTATTAGCAGCCTTATTGGTGTTTGGGCGCTTATTTTGGCTAGATCTGTTGTCTTTTCGCTCTCTCATATCCAACGCTTATAAGCAAAAGCGGACAAGGTGCAATAATAGTTTGGCAACTCAAAGCAATGAAATGAAAATAATTGCAATTCTTATGTTGACAGATCGGCCATCGAAGGTCATAACGCCGCTCAGATTCAGACAAATTTTGTTTGGGTTTGATCGGGCCACATGTCCGATGAAGGCAAGGGTGCGGAGGAGTGCCAGAGCGGTTAAATGGGGCGGACTGTAAATCCGTTGGCTTAGCCTACGTTGGTTCGAATCCAACCTCCTCCACCATTGCTTAAGTTACCTGACCAATATGGCAACGGTCAGGATTATCGACGAGAAATCGTTGATCTGTCTTACGCGGGCGTTGTGTAGTGGTAAGACCTCAGCCTTCCAAGCTGATGACGCGGGTTCGATTCCCGCCGCCCGCTCCAGATATTCATAAGCTATTGATTTAATGGGTTTTTATCTGTTTATGCAAGTAGATTTGTGTTCCCCCCAAATGGTTTTCTAAATGAAACTTATTGCTCTTTATGTTGGCTGTTAAGCCTTTTTATAAAGAAAAAAATACAGCCTGTGGTTTGTAACTGGTGATAAAACAAAATTTATAGTATTAGGTTTGTCATGAAGATTGATCACTTTGAATTTTATAATGCAAAAAAAGAAATCTCTGTTAGTCAGCCAAAATGGATTGGCGGACAAAGACAATCACTAACATTTACAGTCCCTTTATCAGTCAATGGTACAAGTGTTGGAGGTTATGCTCTTATTGGCAATACTAAAATCGATATTCCAAATAGGGACGTCGTGCTTTTAATTGTTCACACTGTTCCTTCGATAAAAGGGAAGGGTATTAATTTGGGAAGAGCAGAATGGAGGCCGCTGAGTGGCCATAATAATAAATCTCGTGGTCCACAATTGTGGCAGAATGTCGAAATTAAATGTTCTCACGTTCATGATTTTCATGATAATATAAAATGGGCAGAGGATCTATGGATAGAACGTAAATTGCCAATAGCCTTACCTATTGAACCTGAACCCAAGACATATTCAGAGTTTTTGGGGGTTGTGGGTGACAAATTTAATATATCAAATATATCATCTATACCAGAACCGCCGTGGGATGTTACTTCACAAAGGGAGTTGTTCTAATATGACACAAGACAGACAAATTATAGAATCTGTAGCGGCACAGCTTTCTCGCGTCGAACATTTTGATGGGTTTTCTTTCATATCTACTCCATTGCTTTTCCCCAATGGCGGGCAAGTTCTTGTTAGGGTGGAACAGACTGCGGATGGAAGTTTCTTTGTATCAGATCATGGCATAGGTGCTGATGAATCTGAAATGATTGATGGCTTAGTAATTTATTCCCGGTTGGCTAGAGAGGTCGCAAAGGTCGCTGGTATTGGATTTGACCAACAGTCATTCTTTATTTTGAGGGCTTCTGAAGGGAAATTAGCGGGAGCTATTACGACAGTTGCTAATGCCGTGCAAGAAGCAGTGGTCCAGACTTACAATAAGGTCGAACATGTTCGTGCGAAAAAAGCTTCCGATAAGATGTTTAACAAACTTACAAATATTTTCGATGCTAAATACGTAGCAAAAGACGTGGTAATATTGGGTGCATCAAATCATTCATGGCCTTTTGATGGACAAGTTAAAATTCGCGATAAGGTTGTTTTGTTCGATAGTGTTTCTAACCATCATAACTCTGTTGTTTCAGCCGTAGCTAAGTTTTATGATGTAGCAAGAAGCGATATTTCGCCAACTCGAGTAGCAGTTGTGGAGCATCCTGATAGTATGGGTGATCTACTTTCTCTTCTGACGCAAACCGCAGATGTAATTGAGTTAAATGCGCCTGAATCGAGTTACAAAAGATTGGCAGCGTAACTTGTGAATCACTTTCACGATAACTACGATTTAAGGTGATGTTATTGGTAGTTTTAGCAATATCCATTGATTTCATTGAATTTTATAAAGCCTTCCAAGCTGATGACGCACTTTCATTTCCCGCCGCTCCAAGGCCTATCTTATTTTGAACGAGTTATATTCGTTATTTCGCTGACCGGCTCGCACGTGCTGCAAAGACTGCACCCAGTGTGATCAAAATGCTTGCTGCAAATAACGTCCATGTAAGATCCGCGATACCTGCTGCAACCAGCACAAAGGTTGAAAGCAGCGGTGCAGCGTAAGATGCAACTCCGAGCAATTGGATGTCGCCATGCTTGACGCCAATATCCCAGACGAAAAACGCTAAACCGACCGGGCCAATACCCAATCCGATAACGGCAAGCCATGTGCTCACTTGTTCAGGCCAAATCGTCGTCTCAAGGCTGATATGCGCAATTGCTGACAAAATGGCCGTTGCTAAGCAAAAAACCACAACGCTAGAGGTCGGCGTTTTGCCTAATCTGCGCGACAAAACCGAATAGCTAGACCAGGTCAAGGCACACAAAAATGCCAAGCCATATCCCAAGATGGCGCTTGTTTCAAAGCTCGTTTTACCCTGTGTAACAATGAGTGCCGCACCCGCAAAGCCAATCAAGCCACCGATAATATGTCCCAATTTTAAGTGTTCTTGCGGCAGTAAACCAGATAATAACACAATCAATAATGGCCAAAGATATTCAATCAGCCCAGCTTCAGCTGCAGGGGCTAGGCGAAGCGCTGAAAAATACAAGAAATGATAGCCAAATAGGCCAATGGTTCCAAAAGCGTATATCTTCCAACTGATCGATTTAAGTGACTTGGTTTCACCTGAATATATGATCCAGCAAAGCCCCAAAGTGCCGCCAATTGTAAATGACATTGCTGTTAGCTGGAAGGGCGGGATAGGCACAGTTTTAACCGTTAAAAGCGCCAGCAGAGCCCACATTAATACAGCACCAAATCCAAATATAGTTGCGCGCGCTTGTGTCATATTATCCATCGTGTCTTTTAAGTTGGGCGCACTATATGTCTCAAATTTGAGAAAGCTAGTAAAAGTTTTAAAACGTGGTTGCAAAACGCACAACCCATGATCTCGCTTGGCGCTCATTATCAGAAATGGAAACAATGATGTATGTGATCAATTTATTGCGATCATGCACAGTTTTATTTGAATAATTGGCAATTCAGCCTATCTTGAGCAATAATGACACTTTAATGACTTCCAAGAAACTTAGACGAATCTTGAAAAATACTCTTGGGACGCAGAACAGGGCTATACACATGCACATCTTATTGTTGATTGGCATATTACTGATTGTTCTTCACTTGTTTGTTCGTGAGCGTACAATGCTCATCAACGGGCAGGTTGGTCCATGGACACGTCGTATTCGCGGGTTTACCCGTTGGTCATCAGTTGTCTTTTTTATTGTTTTAGTGCCCCTTGTTGTAATGGTACTCTATGTATTCGGCTCAGTCGTGTTTGCGCTGGTATTTTAAGGCTCTATCACTTCACACCCACATCACAAAAATGCGTTTGAAGTTGATGTGCATCTTTTCCAATTCGATATTATTCTGTTCTGTAAGATCAATCGCAATGATTTTGATGAATGAAAAACAGGATACATATACGTAAAGATAAAAGTTCATGTTCTAGATAACCATCAGATGATTTGCAGAACTAAGGTGTTGAAGATGAGACGCAACCTATATGCATTTTTGATGATGTCCGGAATGGCTTTAAGCTTATCGACGTTAACTGCGATAAACCCTTTATCCGCGCAGCTTAGTAACTCGATGCTGCCCGTAGATCAAACGCGCGGCCAGTTCAGTTTCGCACCAGTGCTTGAACCTGCATTTAAGTCTGTTGTCTTTATCCAAAATGGAATATTAGCTGAAGATGGTGCCGTCAAGCCGCAAGCCATTGGTTCCGGCGTTGTGATTGATAAAGCACAAGGGCTCATCCTGACGAATTCGCATGTTGTTGCAAATGGCACCCATTTTCGCATTCAATTATCTGATGGGCGTTGGATGGACGCTGATCTAATTGGTAAAGATGCGCCGACAGATATTGCTGTGTTGAAAGTGCAAGGTGACGTCCCTCAAGAAATCAAGATCGCAGATTCCGATAAGTCGCGTGTTGGCGACATTGTTTTTGCATTGGGGTACCCGCTTGGTCTGGAGCAAACACTCACCTTTGGTATTATCAGCGGGCTAGGGCGCTCAACGGGGGAT
>CAJQOR010000126.1 GCA_905479965.1 uncultured Rhizobiaceae group bacterium
AAAAATTCATCACCGAGATAACTTTGAGCGCCTTGTATTATAAAGGCTCCCAAAATCGCCCAAAGTAAGGAACCTCGCCCGCCAATGGCTGCCCAGATAACGATCGATATACTAAAGCCAACATCAAATTGCCCAGGCGAAACATATTGAGTAAGAAATGCAAAGCAACATCCAGCTATGGCTGCCATCGTGCCAGATATTGCGTATATAAAGGTCTCGTATACAGCAACATTATAGCCCAAAAAACGCACCCGTTCCGGATCGTTTTTTTGCGCGCGTACAATCAAACCAAACTTGCTTAGCGTAACGAGTTTTGCAGCAAGTGTTGTCACGAGCAAAGCGGCATAGACGAGCCAATAGGAAACGGTTGAATAAGGATCAACAACCAGCGACCCTAACTCCAACGGCCTTGGAGGAGTGATGCCATTTACGCCATTTGTAAGATATTGAAGATCAATGAAAACCGTATAGATCGCACTCAACATAGCAAGCGTCATAATGGCAAAAAACGGACCTGAAACACGCGCGGTGAACATTAAAGCCCCAAATATAACACAATAAACTGTTGGTATAAGAAGCGCTAAAAAGATACCGGTTGCGGTGTTACCAAATGGTTCCCATATTGCTGGCAAGACCTCAACTGCATTGTTGAGCATGAAGGGTGGTATTGGGTCAGATTCAGTTTGGGTCTGCATTTGCATGGTCATCGCCATACCATAGGCACCCAGACCAAATGCAATTCCTTGCCCCAAGTTCAAGATACCTCCAAAACCCCAACAAAGGCTTAGTGACAATGCTAATATCCCATATACGCCGTATGTGGAAAGCTGATTTAATAAGAATGCATCGTCCATGAGAAGAGGTATGGTTGCCAGCAGTGCAAAGAATACGACATACGCACCCCACTGGCTTTTCTCGTTATGATAAAGGTTCTTTGCCACGACTCTAATTGCTCCAAATAAAGTATAGATTTGAATGATTATGTTTCATCGGCGTGTAGCCCCCGAGCTAACCATTCCTTGCGGCCTAAACCATAGGAAGATCACAATAAGGATGAACACCAAGAAGCGTGCAAACGTATCGTTGAAGATGAATGCGAAAATTGATTGAATTTGACCCGTTAATCCGCTGGCCAGCACACTACCAAGAAGCCCCCCACCGCCTGATACGACCATGAGGAAAGCCTCGACCACATAGCTTGTTCCCATAGTTGGCAACACAATATTCATGGCTCCAAAAAGAGATCCTGCTACGCCTGCCAACCCTGCACCAATCGCGAAGGTATAGGTGTATATTTTACTGGAATTGATGCCAAACGATGCGGCCATTTCCTTATTTTGAGTAACCGCACGGACTTGGATTCCAAATGTAGTTCGGTAAAATAGATACCAAGTGCCAAGGACCAGGATTGCGCACACAAAAAATACGAACAGTCTAAATACAGAAATATTGACAAGACCCAGATCAAGATTTGTTGATAAAAACTCTGGAACACCAACATATTTCGGATCGCTTCCGAAAATGACCCTAACGCTTTGCATCAGGACTAGAGAAACGCCCCACGTCGCAAGCAACGTATCTAGCGGCCGATCATAGAGATAGGATATGAGCAGTTTTTCAATCACTAACCCAATCAAAGCAACCGTTAAAAAGGACAAGGGAATACATATAAAGAAAGGAATTCCCACATAAGTTTGAAGCATAAACGTGCTGTATGCACCGAGCATAATAAACTCGCCATGCGCCATGTTAATCACACCGGCTGTCCCGTAAATAATTGCCAAGCCAAGCGCGGCGACAAGAAATACACTTCCGATACTTAACCCAAGTACGAGTGCACTTAATATTGAACTTATATCCATGTTACTTCTCAGGCTGACCAGATGTTTTAAATGAAATAATTAGTGAGTATTTTCTGGCGGATGATTGTTCCACCACCCGCCAGAAAATCGATGTAATTAAATGACATCCATTTTTAAACTGCCATCAGGGGCCATCAAGCCATCTGCGGTGCATGTACCGGCATCGGGATAAATGGAATATGGATCTGGAGCCACATGCTCTGGTGCTTCTTTAACGATTTTGAAACTACCATCGGGCTGGCATTGTCCAATTTTAGGAACGAGCCATGTGTTGAAGTTTTTCTCATCAATCCATATGAGACCTTCAGGCGATACATCAGCCTCAACACGCACTCCAGCAGACGCATCGCGAATCATTCTTGGCGTGACATCTTCTATTCCATGCATTTCAATGGCTTTTTCAAGCGCATATTTAAAGACATATGCTGAAAGATACGTTTCTTCCATATTGTAGTGGGTCGTACCATTTTTGCCGTACTTACTGGACAAGAACCCATCAACAAATTTCGCATTCACATCGTTTTCCAGATTTTGGAAATAAGGTGCAGAAAGGAAGTGACCCGCACCGAATTCAGCACCCATCGCTTTGGTTTCAATCTCACCTGTTGTCAACGCTGCAATTGGCATTGTATCTACGTTCAAGCCAGCCTGCTTGAACTGGCGGTGGAACGCGATATCTGATGCACCTACAACCGTTGAGAAAATGAAATCAGGCTTGGCTGCTCGGATTTTTTCAAGCACCGGACCAAATTCTGATGAACCGAGCGGGATATATTCCTCGCCCAACAATTCACCGCCAGCATTGTCCAACCAGATTTTCGCGTTCTTATTGGATTCTTTAGGCCAAACATAATTTGAACCAACGAAAAAGACTTTTGGTCCAAATTGCTCAACCATGTAAGGAATAAGATCAAAAGAGTGCTGGTTTGCAAGTGGACCTGTACAAATAGTATTTTGCGTACATTCAGCGCCTTCATAACATGTTGGGTAAAAGAGCAAATTGTCCTGTTGCATAACGATCGGCAAGATCGCTTTACGACTGGCAGATGTATAGCAACCAAAGATGGACGTGACTTTATCTCTAAGGATCAATTCACGTGTTTTCTCTGAATAAACTTTAAAGTCAGATTTTGCATCGACAATAACCGGCTCAATTGGCAATCCAGCCACCCCACCTGCGGCGTTGATTTCATCGATTGCATATTGCATGACCAAAGTTGAATCTTCCTCAGGAACCGCAAGGCC
>CAJQOR010000127.1 GCA_905479965.1 uncultured Rhizobiaceae group bacterium
AGGTCTTGCACTTGCCCCAGAATTGCCACCTGCCCGTTGTGATTGCTGCATGGATGCTTGTCCACCAACTTTGAACGTTTGGATCAAACCAGAAAGCGTGAGCACTTCATCAGCGATCTGCTGTGTCACAGCTGTGTTTTCTTCAACCATGGCCGCGTTTTGCTGTGTGACCTGATCCATTGAGTTCACCGCAGAGTTCACTTCTTGAATGCCTGCCAATTGCTCGGCAGCACCTTGTGAGATTGTTTCAATGCGTGTGTCAATTTCAGTCACATGCTCAGAGATTTTGGCAAGCGCCTCACCCGTTTGCTGAACCAATTGTACACCGTTTGAAACTTCTGCACCTGATTTGTTGATCAATTCCTTGATCTCTTTTGCAGCCCCTGCTGAACGTTGTGCAAGTTCACGAACTTCCTGCGCAACAACAGCAAAGCCTTTACCAGCTTCCCCAGCGCGGGCGGCTTCAACACCAGCATTGAGCGCAAGAAGGTTGGTTTGGAAGGCGATCTCATCGATCACATTGATGATATTGGTGATATCGCTTGATGCTTTTTCAATACCTTCCATTGCAGAAACAGCATTGGACACCACTTCACTTGAATGCTCGGTATCTTGACGTGCATCTTTTGCTTTATCAGATGCTTCTTTTGCGCGTTCTGAGGTTTCACGCACTGTTGCTGTGATCTCATCAAGCGCAGCAGAGGTTTCTTCCAATGAAGCTGCTTGCGTTTCCGTACGCTGAGACAATTCGTTGGTCGCGTTACTAATTTCGCCTGAATTGTCTTTCAGCGTGATGGACACATCTGTGATACGGCCCATTGTTTCACTTAGCTTGACAACAGATGAGTTAAAGTCTGCACGCAAACGATCCAACTCACCTTCAAACGGTGTTGCGATATTTGCGGTCAAATCACCTTCAGACAATTGCGTTAGACCGCGTGCAAGTGCGTCAATTGCATCGGCAAGCTTTTGCGCTTCCATTGCTTTGATTTCTTCGTTGCGCTTACGCTCTTGTTCCGTTTGAGTGCGCGCTTCTTCACCTTCTTCTTCTAGGCGACCTTTTTCAATTGCAGCATCGCGGAACACTGATACGGCTTGATAGATCTCGCCCAACTCATCCCTGCGAGACTGACCATTAAGTTCAAGGTCTGTATTACCAGCTACAAGTTCTTTCATGTTGTCAATCACATCCTTCATTGGATTTGTGATTGAGCGAGAGAACAAGAAGGCTGCGCCCAAGGCTGCTGCCATTAGAACAGCAGAAATCAAAAGAATGATATTACGAAGGGTATTATACCCTTGCATCACTTCACTTTCTGCGGCAAGCGTCGCTATAACCCAACCGGCACCTTCGAAACTAAGACCCGCTGTTGAAACACGATATGTCTCTCCACGATACCCTTCAATTGAACCTGTCGGTTGATCAACAAACGCTTCTTGAAGCATACGTGGCTCTAAAGCGAGCTTTACATTAAGCGCTTCATTTGCATCAGTTTTTTGTGAATCTGTAATCATTGTACCATCAGATTTCAACAGAACAGTCTCACCCGTTTGACCAAGCCCAGTTGTGTTGGACATAATGCGACCGATAGTGTCATTTGGCATCTGGAGAACTAGTGTTCCTACAATTGTATCACCCTTTGCGATAGCTTCACCAATAAATGAAGCTGGCGCATTAGCTGAAGGTGCATATGGTGCATAATCGTCAAAGATCAATTTTTCTGGATCATTTGCTGCAACGACTTCTTTCCATACTTTTGCTAGGCCAGTATCTTTCCACTCACCTGTTGAAAGGTTCGTTGCAAAATCTGCCTCTTTAAAGACAGAGTAGATAACGTCACCTTCTGCATTTATAATGAAGAGATCATAATAGCCTCTGGTCTTGATGAAATTACGTAGATAGCTGTGGACGTTTTTATGAGATGCATCATATCCATCAACACCTGCGCTATCCAACTCATCTTTCTGCCCAATTGGGTTTGGATTGTCGGAAATATAACGTTTTTGCAATTCAGCGGTTTTATCGCCCGGCACAAAACCCCAAGTAAATCCAAAACCACTTACGGCTTCAAGAACTTTTGGGTCTCGTGAAATTCGCTGCAAATCTTCATTGATCGTCTGTAGATAAGTTTCGACTTGATTACGTCTGCCGTCTGCAACAGCCTGTAATTTTTCATTTGATTGAATTGTCAAAAAATGAGAGCTAACCATGAGACTGGCTACACTCGCTACACCGACAGTCACAAGCGTCAGTATGGCGGCGGCGATTGGGAGTTTTTTTGTAATTTTCACGATGCGGGTCCGATAAGTTTCTTTTGCAGAAAACATGAGCAACAGTCGCTCTGGAGCTTGCATCATGCTAACCTGTAAAAAAAATCACAGACCCCCTTCACATAAGAATTTCATAAAACCTGAAACAAACTGTTAACCGTCATCGAAAAACTGATCGGTCTAATATTGTCGTATTTTCAATCAGATTTTTGCGCGTTTTAGCGATTTTTTTGTTCATAAAAGGAAATAATTAACTTGACTACTTCCTTTTATGCAATTTTTAAACCTTAATAGAGGTAATTCTAACAACGCTTTGTGGTTCTAAAATTCATCCCAGTCAACGTCCTTCGATACAGCTGCATTACCATCAATCCTCTGGGCAACCCTTTGGACTTCTGCTTTTGCAGGAGACACAATTGGTTGGCGATTTCCACTTGTTTCGATTGGCTTTGCAGATGGTGACTTTGGACTTTCGCTGACGGAATGCCTTTCACTCGTTGCCACTGGTTTTTGCGATGCCTTATAATCACCGCCAGCAACTCTAAAGGTCTTAATCAATGAGGTCAGATTACTCACTTCGCCAGCAATCTCTTGCGTCACAGCGGTATTTTCTTCAACCATTGCGGCGTTTTGCTGTGTCACCTGATCCATAGAGTTGACGGCCGTATTAACTTCCTGAATACCAACTAACTGCTCCGAAGCACCTTGAGAGATTGTGTTAATCTGCGTATCGATCTCAGACACATGATCTGAAATTTTGGCCAGAGCCTCTCCTGTTTCTTGAACCAGTTGAACACCATTTGCCACTTCACCCGCAGACTTGCTGATAAGATCTTTAATCTCCTTTGCAGCTGTTGCTGAACGTTGTGCCAGTTCTCTAACTTCCTGAGCGACGACTGCAAAACCTTTGCCAGCTTCACCGGCACGCGCTGCTTCCACACCAGCATTTAATGCAAGTAAATTAGTCTGGAATGCAATTTCATCGATCACATTGATAATATTGGAAATATCACCTGATGCTTTTTCTATGCCTTCCATGGCTGAAACAGCATTTGCAACAACTTGCGACGAACTTTCAGTATCATCTCTTGCGTTTTTCGCTTTGCTTGCGGCTTCTGTTGCTCTTTCTGATGTCTCACGCACTGTCGCTGTAATTTGATCCAAGGCGGCAGAAGTTTCTTCTAGCGATGCAGCTTGCGTTTCTGTTCGGCGGGATAACTCGTTGGTTGCATTACTGATTTCAGTTGAATTTGTATTTAACCCAATTGAAACCTGGCTCATCTTGCTCATGGTTTCGCTGAGTTTACCAACTGAATTGTTGAAATCGCAGCGCAGGCGGTCAAGTTCGCCTTCAAACGGTGTGGATATGTTGGCCGTTAAGTCACCATCAGAGAGCTTATTGAGGCCAGCTGCCAATGCGTCAATTGCATCTGCGAGCTTTTGCGCTTCAATGGCTTTAAACTCTTCATTGCGTTTACGATCTTGCTCTGTTTGAGCACGATTTTCTTGGCTTTCTTCTTCAAGACGATGCTTATCTATTGCTGCATCTCTGAATACTTCGACAGATTTGAAGATCTTACCGATTTCATCACTGCGGTTGGCACCAGAAAATTCAAGATTTGTGTTGCCAGCCACAAGTTCGGCCATATCATCAACGACTTTATCAAGTGGTTTGGTAATTGTGCGAGAGAAGTAGAAAGCACACACCATCCCTATGGCAAGAAGTACAGCGGATATCATCAAAATCGTATTGCGAAGATCTTTTGCGCCGGCGATTACCTCACTATCTGAAATGATAGCTGCAACAATCCAATGTTGATCAGCAAATTCCACTCGTGCTGTTGAGATGTGGAAAAAATCATCACGGTAACCTGTTAAATAGCCAACTGGTTGCTCTGCATAGGATTCTTCAAGCAGATTATCGCTCAAATCCAGTTTTGTATTCAGAGCTTCATTTGCATCGGTATGGCGCGAATCTGTGATCATGTATGCATCTTCACGCAACAGCATGGTTTCACCAGTTACACCCATGCCCGTGGTATTTGCCATGATGCGGGCAATTGTATCATTCGGCATTTGCAGTATGAGCGTTCCTAACACTCGGCCACGTTTCGCCAGTCTTTTGCCAATAAAAGATGCTGGCGCATTGGCCGAAGGACCATAAGGTGCATAATCATCAAATGTAATTTTATCTGCATCATCAGGTGATTGCATTACACCTTTCCAAACACGCGCGAGACCGCTGTCTTTCCACTCGCCAGTTCCAAGGTTGGTTGCATAATCAAGTTCTTTAAAAACGGAATAAATAATGTCGCCATTGTCATCAACCAGGAACAGATCATAGTAGCCCTGATGCTCGATGAACTCGCGCAGATAATTGTGATATTTCTT
>CAJQOR010000128.1 GCA_905479965.1 uncultured Rhizobiaceae group bacterium
CTCAAGCATCCAAGCACCTGTGCGCGACGGAGAGCGAACTTTAAGCCCCTTTACATCAGCAAGGCTTTTGACGTCTTTGGATGTCAGATGCAACGCATTTCCAGAATGGGTATGCACAAGGAGTGGATGAATATCCTTCAAATCATCCGACAAATCAGGCAATAGCGACTGAATGGCAGCATTGGTTGCAGCAGCTGAGCCACCGTGGACATTCGGCAATTCAAACACTTCTAGTCTTGGGAATACACCCGGTGTGTATCCCGGAAGTGTCCAAATGACGTCTGCAACTCCATCGCGTGCCTGACCATAAAGTTCAGGCGGCTTGCCACCCAAAGACATGGCCGGGAAAATTTCAAATTGGATACGACCATTTGAGGCTTTTTCAATTCTCTTAGCCCATGGTTCAATCATATCCGTATGCGTGATCGATTTTGGACTTAGAAAATGATGAATTGAGTATTTAAACTCATCAGCAAGCGCCGCAGAGGCACCAAACATCGAGCTCGTTGCCAAGATTGCTGTTGCCACTAACAAATTACGTTTTGAAAAAATCATGAAAGCTCCCAGAAATAGTTGTACGCTTTTGCCGTCTTGATCACCCAAAAATTGAGCGACTTTATGCCAGATATATATTCTAGAACTTCATTCTACAATGCGTTATTCCGACCAAAACCTGAATAATTGCGCCATTTTTTGACTAAAAAAGACATAGTTTACTAAACTAGTCATATCATGCGAAACTTAGCGCATACAGTATTTTTACTGGTCGTAAATTCGCCTTAAAAATCCAGTTCTGTTTTATCCAAGCGTTAACTGATTTGCCATTACAACACTTGGCGAGGTGGACATTGGGATATCAAATTCCTACATTCTGCTCGAACAGATTTGATAAGGCAAATGATTCTCAAATCAGATACATTTGCCGACGCCAGGAAGAGGTAGACATGACATTTTTCATGAATGATGAAGACAAAGATAAAAATGACGAAAAGGATGCCAGCACTGGCCGTATTACAGAGCTTTTGTTTAAAAGCCGCAATATATTAATTACTGGCGGCATCGACGACAAGGTTGCACGTCAAGCAACATCTCATCTTTTGGCATTAGCAGAAGATTCAGACGATCCAATTAACTTGTTTATCTCATCACCCGGTGGCCACGTTGAGTCTGGTGACATGGTGCATGACATGATCAAATTCATTCGACCAAAAGTCCGCACGATCGGCTCTGGCTGGGTGGCGTCTGCTGGTGCGTTGATATTTGTGGGCGCAGAAAAAGAAGATCGCTATTGCCTACCAAACACGCGCTTTTTGTTGCATCAACCATCTGGTGGTGTGCGCGGTATGGCGTCTGATATCGAAATCCAAGCTGAACAAATTCAAAAAATGCGCGAGCGTTTTGAAATCTTGTTCTCAGAAGCCACAGGACAAACACCTGAGAAAATTCACGAAGACACAAAACGTGATTTCTGGCTCAACACAGATGAAGCTTTGGAATATGGCTTGCTTGGTAAAGTCATCCGTTCACAAGACGATCTACCAAAAGCTTAAACCAATTTATTGGTCTCAAATAAAAACCCGCTTGAATTGCTTCAGGCGGGTTTTCTATGTGCAGCGCTTGGTTTTACAATCATCAAACTTGCATTTGGACCGGTAATCTGAGAACTAGTGCCAAGTTTCTTTCATAGGTTAAGACATGTCTATTATCATCTCTTTAAGCAGTATCCCTCCCCGCTTTGATAAAATCGGGCAAACGTTAGAGAGTTTGTTGGATCAAAGCGTAAAAGCTGATGAAATCCGTCTTTACATCCCAAAGACCTATGACCGATTTCCAGACTATGACGGTCACCTGCCTGTTGTTCCTGAAGGTGTAACAATTTATCAGCCAGATGAAGACTATGGCCCCGCTTCAAAAGCGCTACATGCCATTAAAGATAAGGGTCTTGATCCTGATACGAAGATCATGTTTTGCGATGATGATGAGATTTATGATCATAATTGGGTTGCAAACTTTGTTGAACATTCAAAAGAGTACCCAGATTGCGCTCTATGCGGCAGTGCGCTTTTGATGGATGATTACAATGGCATTGTGCGTACATATTCGCCCGCCGATTTACCGCGCGCAGTTGAATTTCCGCGAAAGCTTAGCGGACTTTATCGCATCTATTTGTTTTTTAAAATTATGAGACAACAGGGTTTACACAAAGCAATTAACACAAAACTTTCAAGACCTTTATTTCTCAAAAGTGGCTATGAAGATATCTTTGAAGGGTTTGCTGGCGTGATGGTCAAACCGCGATTTTTTACCGATGAAGTTTTCAACATCCCCAAAATTGGTAAATTCCAAGATGATATTTGGCTATCTGCGAATATGGCTGCAAATGGGTATAAAATACGTGTGGTCAGCTCGCAATTGCGCCCTGTTATGTCCGAAGCTGAAGAACGAAATCCACTCAAACACGCTACATTTGATGGTTCTACCAGACTTGAAATCAATGATAAGCTCATTG
>CAJQOR010000129.1 GCA_905479965.1 uncultured Rhizobiaceae group bacterium
ATACTTGTTTGCGACCGTTGTCTTAATGGGGATATTGCAATTACTTGCAGGGGTCTTTCGTCTCGGTAAATTCATCCGCCTGGTTCCCCATCCGGTGATGCTTGGATTTGTGAACGGTCTAGCGATCGTTATTTTCCTAGCACAATTGACCCAGTTTCAGATTCCAGGTCCTGACGGAACAAAAGTTTGGATGACAGGGTTGCCGTTGATCATCAGTCTTGGGCTTGTTGCTCTGACCATGTTGATTATTTGGGGTATGCCAAAAATCTCAAATATCATTCCTGCGCCATTGGCTGGTATCGGCATCGTTGCCATTATGGTTATCGCCTTTGGGATTGATGTACCGCGTGTAGGTGATCTGGCTTCTATTGAGGGTGGTCTCCCACAATTTGCTATTCCAAACGTGCCGATAACACTTGAAACACTTCAGATAATTTTCCCTTACGCTTTGATATTGGCAGCAATTGGTCTGATTGAAAGCCTTCTGACGCTTAATCTCGTTGGTGAAATGACAAACCGCAGAGGTGGCGCTTCTCAGGAATGCTTGGCCCAGGGCGCTTCAAATGTTGTGACTGGTTTCTTCGGTGGCATGGGTGGTTGTGCAATGATTGGTCAATCAATGATCAACGTGAAATCTGGTGGTCGCACCAGATTGTCGGGCATTGCCGCAGCGCTTTTCTTACTTGTGTTTATTTTATTTGCATCAGGCCTGATTGAGCAAATCCCATTGGCGGCGCTAGTCGGTGTGATGTTTATGGTCGTGATTGGCACATTTGCGTGGCAAAGTTTGCGGTTGTTCAGAAAAATACCGCTCACCGATGCGCTGGTAATTGTTTTGGTAACCGCAGTGACTGTTTATGCCGACCTTGCTATCGCAGTTGTTGTTGGTGTTATTGTGTCTGCTTTGGCCTACGCCTGGACAAATGCTGTGCGTATTGAAGCGAAAACAAGAATTACCCATGACGGATCGAAAACCTATGAGATCTTCGGCCCACTCTTCTTCGGCTCGTCTGAAGGCTTCATGGAATTGTTTGACCCAAAGAATGACCCTGATCGTGTGATTATTGATTTTGCTGCGAGCCGTGTTGCGGATCAATCAGCGCTTCAAGTTATTGATGCCGTTGCAGTTAAGTATCAAGCCGAAGGTAAGTCCGTTCAGTTGCGTCACTTATCGCGCGATTGTCACAAACTTCTAGAACGTGCAGGCCAGCTTGTTGTGGATTCTGATGATGACCCAGATTACGAAATTGCAGCTGATTATTCGATCAAAATTGGCGCATTGGGTGGTGGTGGCCATTAGCTTTAATGGTTCTTTAAGCTTACCAAGTAAGGTAAATGTATGTTAAATTTCGAGCGGACTAATAGAATAGTTCGTGCTGTTCAGGTGTGTCTGGTTTGTTGATACGCATGACAACTAGAAACGTCATCATAGTCTTAAGTGCGATAATTGCGGCACAAATCCCTAGTAAACTCATTGCTTGAACCCCTCAAAACAGCTTTCGATAATAAGAAAGTTACACAAAATCTTGCAAGGTCAATGATGCCTAACCAAACTTGCCTGAGGCTTTTCACAAAATTTAGGGACAAAAAGCCTTAAAAACGTGGTGTCTGTGCCAATTTGCGAAAATTCATTTCATTACGTTAACCTTCAGGCAAGGAATTAACCATAAAAATTGTAACTGCGTTGATTTGCGTAAAGAATTGGATTTTCCAACTTTTTACTCAACAGCATGATGCTCTATCGTCGCACCGGTTCTGATCCGGATATTTTCATTTTGTAAATGGGCCGAAATGGTCTCGTCTAGATTTTGAGTTTTGAATGCTGTTGTGCATTCCGCACTCAATCCATGACTTGGTTTATGTCCAGTTTGCAAACGAAATTGTAGCGAGTGGGGATACGCATTGTTATTTAATGCGAAAGACATTGCAAAACGGGGGCGGCAATTGATCAACAATATGTTGATTATCACGACCACCGTTTGGAATTTTCCTTATTCATTAATCGAAGATTTGTTGGCGCGATATGCGCGACCGCAAAGCTTCGCACCATTTTCAATGGCTAATGTGGCGACAGAATTGGCGCGCAAAAGCCGGAACCGAAATTTTAACGTCAAAGGGAATGAACATGGGTGACGAGAACGAAGCACCAAGCATCCTTAAGCTTCCAGATAATCTGGACTTGAATGCCGTAAGTGCCATGCATACTCAGTTGGTTGAGCTAAAAGGGCACGATGTCGAGATTGATGCAGCAGATGTAAGAAAATCAGGTGCGCAATGCGTTCAGGTGCTGCTGGCAGCAAAAAAGACATGGGATACAGATGGTAAAAGCTTAGTGATCGGCGCAATGTCGGAAGCTTTTGAGAACACATTAAAATTACTAGGAATTTCTGGCGAAGTATTGCCAACAAAGGAGACAGCGTAATGAAAACTAAAGTACTCACGGTCGACGATTCGCGCACGATCAGAAATATGCTTTCGGTAACACTCAACAATGCCGGGTTTGATACTGTGCAGGCTGAGGATGGCATAGAAGGTCTTGAGGTTTTAGAAGAGTCTAATCCTGATGTGATCGTAACTGACATTAATATGCCGCGCCTAGACGGTTTTGGCTTCATCGAAGGTGTCCGTCAAAACGAACGTTACAGAAGTGTTCCTATTCTTGTTTTGACAACTGAAAGTGATGACGAGAAAAAGAACCGGGCCCGTCAAGCTGGTGCGACAGGTTGGATCGTCAAGCCATTTGACCCAACTAAGCTCGTTTCCGCAATTGAGCGTGTTACAGCCTAATTTGAATTTAAATACTGCCTAATAGGACGCTTTCCTCATGGATATGAACGAAATCAAGGAAATTTTCTTCCAAGAATGTGAAGAACAACTGACAGAACTGGAAACGGGACTTCTCGCCATGAATGATGGTGACGACGATCCTGAAACGGTGAACGCGGTATTTCGTGCAGTTCATTCCATTAAAGGTGGTGCGGGCGCATTTGGTTTAGATGACCTTGTCGCATTTGCCCACGTATTTGAAACAACACTTGATTGTGTGCGTTCGAACAAATTGGATCCAGATGAAACCGTTATGAAGGTCATGCTCAAATCTGCAGATGTCTTGGCAGATTTAACCGCAGCAGCCAGAGATGGCGGCACTGTAGATCCGGCGCGTTCTGCAACGCTTGCTAAAGATCTTGAAGCATTGGCAACCGGTCAACCCTTACCTGATGGGGATGCAGCGCCGACCGCGGCTGCAGCTCCAGTTGCTGACGAACCAGCTCCAGTTGATGAAGCTGCTCCTGCTGCAAGTGATGACGGTGGTTTCCAACCTGTACCGTTTTCCTTTGATGACATGGACGAGGTTGCGTCAGATGAAGACGCACCAGGTGACGCTGCTGACGGCAATGTGTTTACAATTCAGTTCAAACCAAATGCAGGACTTTATGCAAAAGGTAATGACACTGCGCTCCTATTTAGAGATCTAGCTCAGCTTGGTCAGATGGAAGTGCGCTGTAATACAGAAGCGCTACCCGAATTAGATGGAATGGATCCTGAAGATTCATACCTAACATGGAGTGTTACACTCATAACTGAAAACGATGAAGACGCCATTCGTCAGGTCTTTGAATTTGCTGAGTGGGATTGCAAACTAGAAATTTCTGCCGGCCGTGGCGATGCGGATGCTGATGGTGCAGAGGCGCCTATGGTACCAGTTCCATTTGATCTTTCAATGTTGGGCGAGCCTGAAGAAAAAGTAAAAACACCACCAGCGCCTGTTGCAGAAGTACCTGTTGCTCCAGTTCCAGCACCGGCTCCTGCACCAGCGCCAGTGGCTCCCAAAGCTGCCGCTCCTGTACCAGCACCTGTAAAAGAGCCAGCTAAAAAGCCTAAAGTTTCAGCCGTTGCACCAACCCAACAAATTCGTGTTGATCTTGATCGTGTCGATCGATTGATCAACTTGGTTGGCGAGCTTGTGATCAATCAAGCAATGCTTGCACAAAGCGTCGGCGAAAGCGAAGAAACGGTTAGTGGTCAGGGCAATAATATCAATCTTGGTCTGGATGAATTAAACCAGCTCACGCGTGAAATTCAAGATAGCGTGATGGCAATTCGCGCTCAGCCGGTAAAGCCAGTCTTCCAGCGTATGTCACGTATTGTACGTGAAATTGCGGATATGGTCGGCAAAACCGTTCGTTTGGTCACCGAAGGTGAAAACACCGAGGTTGATAAAACCGTTATTGATAAGCTTGCTGAGCCATTAACACACATGATCCGTAACTCTGTCGATCATGGTCTTGAGTCAGCTGAAGATCGCAAAGCTGCGGGTAAAGACCCGCAAGGCATGGTCAAACTGTCAGCCAAACACCGTTCTGGTCGTATTGTTATCGAGATTGAAGATGATGGTGCAGGTATCGACCGAGAACGTGTAAAACAAAAAGCCTTGGATAATGGTTTGATCACCGCAGAAAGCAACCTATCTGATGAAGATATCGATAATCTGATTTTCCACCCAGGTTTCTCAACTGCTGAGAAATTGTCTGATATTTCAGGCCGTGGTGTAGGTATGGATGTTGTGAAAAAATCTATCCAGTCATTGGGTGGACGCATTTCCATTCAATCTACTCCGGGTAAGGGGTCAATCTTCTCAATGAGCTTGCCGCTCACATTGGCAGTTCTCGATGGTATGGTTGTTTCCGTTGCGGATCAGACACTTGTTGTTCCATTAACGGCGATTGTTGAAACACTGCAGCCTGAGAAATCTGACATTCATGGATTTGGTGCAAAACAGCGCTTGATCGCTATTCGCGAAACATTCTGTCCACTCGTTGATGTCGGTGAGATTTTGAACTTCCGTGATGAACCTGCTGATCCAATTGAAGGTGTTGCCTTGTTGGTTGAAAGTGAGGGTGGTGGCCAGCGTGCGCTTATGGTGGATGCAATCCAAGGTCAACGTCAGGTCGTTATTAAGAGCTTGGAATCTAACTATTCTAACGTTCCGGGAATTGCGGCGGCAACCATTCTTGGTGATGGTCGTGTGGCGCTCATCTTGGATGTGGACATGATTGTGTCGGCTTCAAAAGGTCACAACCTTGCAATTGAAGAATTAATGTCAGCTTAAGGACAGATTTGTAATGAGTATTTCGAGTTCAATTATGTCAAATGGTTCAGCATCAGAACAACTGGTTTCTGG
>CAJQOR010000130.1 GCA_905479965.1 uncultured Rhizobiaceae group bacterium
AAGATCGGATTTTGAATTCTGGTCATCGACATCTATACTGAATTGGTATTCTTCAAATTGCGCAAATTTTTCAAAGGCAATGTCCAGCTGGCTATCACCGTCCCTTACGTCTGGATAAAAGACTAATTTGACCTTGTCAGTTTCGCTTTTAAATTGTTGGAATACCTCTACACCTGTACCACCATCCTCTGTGTCAAAAATCAAATCGCCTTGAGAGCTTGATAGATCAATGGATGCAGATAAGATCTCAACACTTGTAGAAGAGTTGTTTTGTATCACAAAACGGTCGCGTGGTGCGCTTTCGATAAATTTGACATTTAAATCTAAACGACAACTGTCTTGGGTCGCTTGTGCCTGAAGTACAAACATCCCCAAACTGGCTGAGGTAATGAGCGTTAAGCAAGCTGATTTGGTTATTTTTGACATGTTTTTTGATCCAATTTGTTTGTCGCTACACGTTTGTACGAACCCTGCATCATTTGGATCATGAAATGCGCCTTATATAGGTGAAATAGGGTTTAATTTATGTCTTAAGTTCTCGTAATGGAGAATTCTTTTTTATGTTTTTTGTGGCCAAAATGGATTTATCAGGCTTTCAGGTCGCCGACATGTGTTGGCTGGCAATTCGCTTCCAATAATGGAAAGACACAAAATAAATACTCAACCGAAAAAATATTGTTTACTTCACCCGTCACTTTCCTACCTTTTTATGTCCGCTTTCAGATTAACCAATAAAATAGGTGTAAATATCAATACGTTGTTGGTTGGCTTTGGGACGTGTATACTTTGTGCTTGTTCGATAAGAGTTTTGGTTGATATTGGGATTGGATAATTGCAACGCGTTGGATGGATAGACTCGGCAAAAGGCTTTGCCATCCTCTTGGTGGTGTTAGGGCACACTTGGGATGGTTTGGGTACGCGCGGCCTTATCGAACCCAGCTTGCATCAGCCCGTTTATGACCATCTTTACACATATCACATGCCATTCTTTTTCATGCTATCCAGTTTTTTCATCTCGTCCTCCTTCTTAAAGACGGAACTGAAATCCTTTGTTTGGAAACAGTTTTGGCAGATGATTTATCCAATGGTGATCTGGTATTATATCTTTTTGAGTGCAAAAATTGTTGCTGGTGGTTTTGCAAATGAAGCTGGAAGTGCAGCGATGTTCTTCCAATCGCCCATACCAGGTAAGTGGCATTACTGGTTTTTGTGGGCGCTTTTTCTTATGCGAACGACTATTTACCTCATGCGGCCAGTCTTGCGCAACAGCCGCTATTTTGATGTGATTATTATAAGCCTTATTATTGGATTGAGTGTTTTGGATAAACTACCACAATCTGAATGGGTTAGTTTTTGGCTTTCACCAGCTATATCATTCGGACCATATTTTTTAATTGGTATTTTACTTGGAAAATACAATGAATACTTGATGCCGCATGCTGTCTATATCCTGTTTGCGTTGGTCATATTTGTGTCTTTGACGCTACTTATTTCTTATCTCAACACGTTGGGTATCAGCAAGTTTCCAATTGCAATTGCCATGTGTATATGTTCAATTTTTATTTTCAAATGGTTAGATCAGCAGTCCGGCTTTCTTAAAAAATTGATGAACATTTTTGCAACTTTGGGGCTATTGTCGATGCCAATCTATCTGGCACATCCACTTTTTTCCTCTTTCGCTCGCGAAGTGCTAGTGTTGGTTGGTATTACCAGTATTAGTGTTCAATTTGTTATAGGCACGATTATGGGCGTGGTTTGTTCGCTGTTAATGTACCATTTGGCTGTCAAACTTAAACTCAATATATTACTTGGATTTGATGTGCCAAAGAACAAGATAGGGCTTTATTTTCGCTCCCGAATGCCATTATGATGCGCGTCATTTAAGTATTACTTTCCGCTAAGGCGTTATTCATGACATTATCAAACGGCCGACATATGTTGGCAATTCCTGGCCCTTCCATCATGCCTGATAGAGTGCTGCAGGCCATGCATCGTCCAGCCCCAAATATTTATAGTGGTTTGATGGAGGACATCACCTATTCCGTCATCGCAAATTTAAAGCGCGTGGCGCGCACAAATGGCGATGTTGCAATATACATCTCCAATGGACACGGTGTTTGGGAAGCCTCTCTAGCAAACGTTATGAGCCGCGGTGATAAGGTTTTAGCGCTTGCAAGCGGTCGTTTCGGGCAGGGTTGGGCAAATGTTGCAACAAGACTTGGTGGCGATGTACAATTGCTCGATTATGGTGTTCGTAAGAGCTTTGATGAGCAAGAACTTCGCAATGTTTTAGCGAAAGACAAATCTCATGAGATTAAGCTTCTAATTACAACCCATGTCGATACATCCAGCTCTATAAGATATGACATTACCAAGATACGTGCGATTTTAGACGATTTGGGTCATCCTGCACTCCTGATGGTGGATTGCATTGCCTCGCTTGGTTGTGACCGATTTGAAATGGATGAATGGGGGGTTGATGTGATGATCGCTGCAAGCCAAAAAGGCTTGATGACACCGCCAGGAATAGCTTTTGTTTTTGCAAATGAAAAAGCGAAAACCGTTCGGGAAAGTGTGAAAGATGTATCGCCGTATTGGGATTGGAAGCCACGCCTAAACCCTGAAATCTTCTACCAATATTATGGTGGCACGGCACCTACGCATCATTTGTTTGGTTTAACTGAAGCGCTCAAAATGATTTTGGAAGACGAAGGGCTTGAAAATATCTGGCGCCGCCATGAAATATTTGCAAACGCCATCTGGGCTGCATTTGATGCTTGGGCAGATGTACCAAGTCCACATGAGCCTAAGGTGTCGATGAATGTGACTGATCCAAGCTTGCGCAGCCATGCAGTGACAACAGCTAAGATCACTAATCAACGTGCAACTCCCATGCGCGAATGGCTCGAAGAAAGTTTCGGGCTGACACTTGGTATTGGTTTGGGTATGGCTGCGCCAAAAGATCCCGAAATTAATAGCTATTTCCGCATTGGCCATATGGGACACTTAAATGCGCATATGCTGTTAGGCACATTATCATCTATTGATGCAGGTTTGAGCCATTTTGACATTGTTCATGGCAAGAATGCCATACACGATGCAGCAAATATTTGCGCAAAAGGTGTTTAATTTATCAAATGCGATACAACTGATATGGCATTAATAAAGGTGGTGAGCAAAAAATCTCACCACCTTTTTGATTTGTCAGATAGCAGCTAAGGCCTAGTAAGGCCAAGGCATGTTGCGATTGATCTTATCAATGCCTTCAAGCACCTCATCAGAAAGCGTCATACCACCAGCTTTAACGCAAGTTTCAAGCTGATCCATTTTGGTTGCGCCAATGATGGTCGATGGAACAAAATATCTGCTGTTACAGAAAGCAATTGCCATCTGGCTTGGGTCTAAACCATGCTCGTTAGCCAATGCAAGATATGCATCTGTCGCGTCTTGCGCGCGTTCTGTAAAGCGGCCACCCAGTGTTTTTTCAATTGAACGACGCGAACCATCTGGCACAGCTCCATCACGATATTTGCCCGTCAAAATACCCGTTGCAAGCGGGCTATAAGGCAAACATCCAATATCTTCTTGATGAGACATTTCTGCGAGATCAGTATCATAATGGCGATACAATAAGCTGTATTCATTTTGAATTGTTGCAACACGCGGAAGACCATGCTCTTCAGCGAGTTTAAGATATTGCATTGTGCCCCATGTCATTTCATTTGAAAGACCAATGGCGCGCACCTTACCCGCTTTAACAACATCATCTAAACCACGAAGTGTGTCATGAATTTCATCAAGCGATTGTTGTTTGTCTTGTTTGGATGCGTCAAAAGCCCAATTTTGGCGAAACGCTATCGAGCCGCGTGTTGGCCAGTGGACCTGATAAAGGTCAATGTAATCTGTTTTTAAACGTTC
>CAJQOR010000131.1 GCA_905479965.1 uncultured Rhizobiaceae group bacterium
TGTTTTAGCAACTGTTCAATATGGCGGCACCGTCACGGCCGTTATCGCTAAAGACAATATGATTGGTACACAATTTCACCCTGAGAAAAGCCAGGAACTTGGTCTCTCACTGATAACAAACTTTTTAAAATGGTCTGTGTAAAATGATCCTGTTTCCTGCAATTGATTTAAAAGATGGCCAATGCGTGCGTTTGAAGCTTGGTGATATGGACCAGGCGACGGTTTATAACGATAGCCCCGGTGCACAAGCTAAAGCTTTTGAAGACCAAGGGTTTAACTGGCTGCATGTTGTTGACTTAAATGGTGCGTTTGCTGGTGAAAGTGTCAATGGTGCGGCGGTTGAAGAAATTTTGTCGTCGACGAAAAACCCTGTCCAACTTGGTGGTGGTATTCGTAACCTCAATCACATTGCAACTTGGTTGGATAAAGGTTTAGCACGCGTTATTTTGGGAACTGTTGCTGTTCGCGAGCCGGAATTGGTCAAACAAGCTTGTCGCGAATTCCCGGGAAAAGTAGCCGTCGGTATTGATGCAAAAGGCGGTAAAGTAGCGGTCGAAGGATGGGCAGAAGCATCTGAACTTGGCATTGTAGAATTGGCGAAAGAATTTGAAGGCGCCGGTGTCTCAGCTATTATCTACACAGACATCGATCGCGACGGTGTTTTAAAAGGCATCAATTGGGATTCGACGTTGAATTTGGCCAAATCTGTGTCGATCCCAATTATTGCCTCTGGCGGTCTGGCTTCAATGGATGACATCAATATGATGGCAAGTGATGAAGCGCAGATACTTGAAGGTGCGATTTCTGGTCGCGCGCTTTATGATGGACGCATTGATCCAGATGAAGCGCTAAGTGTTCTTCAAAATATCAAAAACAAAGGATAAAACATGCTGAAATCTCGTGTCATTCCCTGTTTAGATGTCAAAGATGGCCGCGTTGTTAAGGGCGTCAATTTTGTTGACCTCATCGATGCAGGTGATCCGGTTGAAGCTGCAAAAGCTTATGATGCTGCTGGCGCCGACGAGCTGTGCTTTTTAGATATCACAGCATCATCTGGTAACCGTGAAACAATTTTTGATGTTGTTGCACAAACAGCTGAGCATTGCTTTATGCCGCTCACTGTGGGCGGCGGTGTGCGCGAAGTTAAAGATATCCGCAAACTTTTATTATCGGGTGCCGATAAGGTTTCGATAAATACCGCTGCGGTGAACAATCCTGATTTTGTCGGTGAAGCTGCAGATAAATTTGGTAATCAGTGCATTGTTGTGTCGATTGATGCGAAGAAAACCTCTAAGCTGGGCGAAGAAAATAGGTGGGAAATCTTCACCCATGGTGGACGCAATGAAACAGGCATTAATGCGATTGAATTTGCAATTCGAATGACAGAATTGGGTGCAGGTGAGCTGCTTGTAACGTCAATGGATCGCGATGGGTCAAAAATTGGCTACGATATCGATCTAACGCGAGCGATTGCAGATGCAACATCTGTCCCCGTCATCGCATCAGGCGGCGTTGGTGATCTAGATCATTTGGTTGAAGGCATCCGTGATGGTCATGCAACAGCTGTGCTTGCAGCCTCCATTTTCCATTTTGGAACCTATACGATCGGTGAAGCGAAACAATATATGGCTGATGCCGGACTTGCTATGAGGCTTGACTAAAAGGTCAAATTGGAGCCAGGGAAATCTTCGCTTAGTAGCGCGACTTGACCGATCAAGCTCAGGCTGCTTAAAGATATAGACGAGGGGAAGATCGATAATGAGTGAATTTGATCTCAAAGATCTTGAAAAGATTGTAAGTGCGCGCGCAAGTGCGTCACCAGATGTGTCTTGGACGGCTAAACTTGTGTCCAAAGGGCAGGAAAAGGCCGCCAAAAAACTAGGCGAAGAGGCTGTTGAAGCTGTCATCGCTGCGGTGAGCAATGATCGTGGAGAGCTTGTCAAGGAATCCGCTGATGTTTTGTTTCACCTTCTCGTCGTATTGAAGATCGCAGATATTCCGCTGGCAGAAGTTATGGCGGAGCTTGAAAACCGGACATCACAATCTGGTATATCTGAAAAAGCATCGAGACCAAGTGGATAAGCGCTTTTGGATATCATTAATCACATGATGAACGAAGACTTAGATAGCCAAGATCATATTGGGCGTGAGAAGTATTCTCCATTTCGTGCGTTTAGTGCAAAAAGATGGTCAGAATTTAGGGCAACTACACCGCTCACACTTTCCGAAGATGATGTTAAACGACTTCGCTCACTTAATGACCCGGTGGATCTGAATGAGATCGAGCGCATTTATCTCTCCTTATCGCGCCTTTTGTCCGCGCATGTGGAAATGTCACAAGGCTTATTTGCTCAGCGTCGCCAGTTTCTAGATCTAGAACGCGCCACGCAAAGCCCATTTATTATTGGCATTGCAGGATCTGTGGCCGTGGGTAAATCCACAACGGCTCGCGTTTTGAAAGAACTCTTAAGCCGTTGGCCATCTCACCCCAAAGTGGATCTTGTGACCACAGATGGATTTTTGCACCCAAATGCCTACTTAAATGAGCATGGCATCATGGATCGAAAAGGCTTTCCTGATAGTTATGATATCGGTGCTGTCTTGCGCTTTCTATCAGATATTAAATCTGGCAAAAAACGTGTCGATGCACCGTTGTACTCGCATATGATATATGATGTTTTGCCGGGTAAGTATCAAACAATTGAAAAGCCAGATATACTTATTTTTGAAGGAATTAACGTTCTTCAAGTCAGAGATTTGCCGGCTCATGGTCGTATGGTACCATTTGTGTCAGATTTTTTTGATTTTTCGATTTATATTGATGCAGATGAAGAGAAGATTGAGCAATGGTATATTGAGCGATTTTTACGGCTGAGAGATACCGCGTTTAAAAAGCCGGAATCATTTTTCCATCGGTATTCTGAAATATCGGAAGACGGTGCTTTAGAGATCGCAAAAGGTCTTTGGCAGAATATTAATATGAAATATCTCTATGAGAATATTCTACCCACACGCCCCCGCGCCGATTTGATACTTCGAAAAGGCGATAATCACCTGATTGAAGAAGTGTTACTCCGTAGGCTTTAATTGCGATTAAATAAAAACTCGATCGATTAAACAAATCTTAGATACAAAATTGTAAATTGCCGCCATGACAGCAATAGGTGCGAATATGGCAAGGCATTTTCATTCAAGAGAAAGAGTTATTCTATTTCTCTCAGTTGTGGCTTTATGGATCATACTGCCGCTTATGGTGCATTTTTCACGCATCGACGTAGACTATGCATCATTCAGTACTTTTTACTACATTTCTGCTCTTTGTTACATCCTCGCTTTTTTGATGATTATAATCAAAGACAAACATGTATCGCCAATCGTTGAAGTCCTTGGCGCTGGTTTTGCTTTTATGGTTCCGATGTTTCTCGCAACCTATTTGGCATATTCACTTAACATCCCTTTAGCTGATGACACACTCATCGCGATGGATCGGAGCCTGGGATTTAACTGGCTTGCATTTATCCACTTCGTTGATAGCTCCAAATCTTTGTCGAATTGGTTGGATATGGCCTATGGTTCGCTTAAATACCAACTTATTCTAACGCCAATATTGCTATGTCTTATAAATCAGGTACCGCGCGCAATTGCTTTTATATTTGGCTATGCTCTCATGGTCGTATTAGCCAGTTTGATAACAATATGGTTTCCAGCTTTGGGTACATATACAGTCTATGAATTCGACGTATCTTTGTTGCAAAACATAAATGTAAAATTTGCCTACCATTTCCTAGATGAATTTAATGCTGTTCGGAGTGGTCAACCCTTTACTTTAGAATTGTCGAATGCAGCTGGCATTGTAACATTTCCGTCCGTTCATGCAGGAATGGGCTTCTTTACAATTTGGGCGTTGTGGCAAACCAAATTGCTTAAATGGCCTTGCTTATTATTAAACATATCCATGGCTGTTTCTGCGATATCTCATGCCAATCATTATTTAGTCGATGTCATTGCGGGGCTACTATTGGCGGGAATTGTTGCGAGCATTGGCAGTTATATATTTCTTGGCAAACGGCTTTCGTGGTCGATCACTAGTCGCAGAGAAATAACAGCTTCAAACTAAGTTAACGGATTTACGCGTCTTAATGTGAGATTTATCCGACCGCCATTTTTTAACAATGGCGAGGTATCTGGGTAGATTTTATCAACGCCATGATAAATCAAACGGGAATCGCCAGCTAACACAATAATGTCGCCCGAATTGAGTTTAAAGCTCTTGGTTTGGCCCCCGCGCGTGGTTTGCCCAACACGAAATAGACACGTATCACCCAATGATATTGAAACCACTGGCGCATCAAAAGTGGCTTCGTCATTATCTTGATGCAAACCCATCCGTGCGGATTGATCATAAAAATTGATCAAACATGCCTCGGGTTGATGCTCTATTCCAGATGTCTCTTCCCAGATCGTTAGAAGTTCTTTTGGGATTGCTGGCCAAGGTGTGTTGGTTTTTGGATGGATCGATTGATAGCGATAACCGTTCTTTTGATCAGATACCCAACCTAGTTGACCACAATTGGTCATGCGAACGGAAAATGGTTTGCCATTATTAGGCATTTCCGGCCGGTAAAGGGGGGCTTGTTCGACAATGAAACGGATGGTCTCAACAAGTGCTTTTTGCCTAGGAAAGTCGAGAAAATTAGGAATATGTTGAAAGCCTTTGGGGAGTACCTGCATTGGATTTATCTCCCCAAGGGCAAACTTAATTAATCAAGTGCTGGAATGCGAAGAACTTGACCTGGATAGATAAGATCAGGATCTTTTAGCATTGGTTTATTAGCTTCGAAAATAACAGTGTATTTTCCACCCTTGCCCTTACCATATGCAGCTTCCGCCACTTTCCAAAGGTTGTCACCTTTTTGAACAGTATGGAATGTTGGTTCTGCAGCGGCAGTTTCAGCAACTTTAAGCTCAGCAGCTTCCACTTTTGAAATACCAAGCGTGTTTCCCACAGCCAAAATAGCTTTTTCAAACACTGACTGGTCCTCAACTGTACCTTCAAGCACAATGGTATCGCCTTTAACGGCAATCTTTACATCATCTGTGCCAAGTTTATGCGATGCAAGTTCTTCTTTAACTGCATCTTCAGTTGGTTCCTCATCGTCACCGATGCCAAGTTTCTTTCCGGCAGATTTAATAAAATCAAAAAAGCTCATTTTATGCTCCCAAATTGAGTTTCTTTCCAACAAAACTGTTGGTTGGTTGAGATATAGGAATTTTAAGACACTTTGACAAAGGTTTTCATCAAATTCGATGACAATTTAATCGTCGATGACCCGGTTACGCATCTTTTTAAGACCAGATCTATTGGCTTTTTCTTTCAAGCGTCGCTCAATTGACCCGCGTGTAGGTTTGGTTTTCCGGCGCGGTGGTGGCGGTGGCTTGCAAGCTTCTTTTAACAAATCTGCAAGTCGATTGCGCGCATCCTCACGGTTCCGTTCCTGTGAGCGATGTTTGCTGGCTTCCAAAACAATCACACCATCTTTGTTGATGCGGCGGCCAGCAATCTTTTTAGCACGAGATTTAATATGCGGTGGTACCGATGGTGAGTTCATAAGATCAAATCGAAGCTGAACACTTGTCGCAACTTTATTGACATTTTGGCCACCTGGGCCCGCAGAATGGATGAACTGTTCGACAAGTTCCCATGGCTCGATCAAGATTTTGTCGTTGATGTGAAGCCGCTTGTCGACCAATTTTGTATCCTCTCTGGTTTGGTTTACTCATTGCATTAACACTTTTTTCATAAAAGTTAACAAAGTATTAAGAAATCGTAAATTTCACAAGTTTCATGCAAGGCCCAGCATATTAAATAAAGGTATACCGAGATTAGGAGTTAAGTCATGCCTGGTTCAAAAGTACTACTTATTGATGACAATATTCATCAGCACGAATTGTTTAATTGTTATGCTGCAACAGCTGAGAAAATTGAATTAAAATCAGCTGTCGATATTAATGAGGGTATGGTGTCCATGATGGACAAGCAACCTGATGTTATCCTTTTAGACAATCGTTTGGAGTTTGATGAGACTTATAAGGACAGTGTCCCGCAGCTTCGCGCGTTTGGTTATAATGGTCCCATTGTAGTCATTTCATCTGATACGAGTAATCTTTCAAAAGATGAGCTTGAAGATTATTCGGTGATCAATTGCGCTGATAAATTTGAATTTGATCTGCATAATTTTGAGAACAAAATACACGAACTCATAGCCGCGTAGTTTTTCAGGTGCATAAAAAATAAACCCGCTAAGCTTTTTGCCTAGCGGGTTTTTGTTAACTGGAGGAAATTAACGTCGTTTATTCTGCAGCCAGTCGAACGCCTGGGGCAGCGTCACGAACAGTGCCATCAACATGGTTTTCGAACTTCTCAAAATTAGCAACAAACATGTCCACAAGACGTGTCGCCATTTGATCATAAGCATCTTTGTCGTCCCAGGTCGAACGTGGATCCAAAATAGATGTTTCCACGCCATCAACCAATACAGGAACTTGGAAGCCAAAGTTTGCATCTTGGCGGTAATCTGCATCATTTAATGTGCCATCAAGTGCGGCTGTTAAAAG
>CAJQOR010000132.1 GCA_905479965.1 uncultured Rhizobiaceae group bacterium
CAAGAAACAAATTGCAGAAACTGCAACGCGCGAATTCTTTGAGTTTTTAGTTGATCTTAAAACCGAGCGGTCAAAAAATCCCAAGGATGATTTGATCTCAAAGATGATCGTTGATGAGCGGGAAGGGCATTACACAGAAGACGAGTTCATCTCAACCTGTATGTTGATCTTAATGGCCGGGCATGGCTCGACCATCGATGTTTTGGGGTCGGGTATGTATACGCTTTTAAAACATCCAGATGCGATTGCGCAGATGCGCAAAACGCCTGAGATCATCCCAACAGCTATTCAAGAGATGTTTCGCTATGAACCTCCACTGCCGTTTTTCCATCGTCATGCGCTCGAAGATGTGACGATCCGCGGGCAAGAGTTTGCCAAAGGAACAACCTTTGGCTTGTTATATGGCGCTGCAAACCGCGATCCGAACCAGTTTGAAAACCCAGATCAGTTCCAGATTGATCGCACACCCAACCGTCATTTAGCGTTTGGGCAGGGTGCGCATTTATGTTTGGGCAATCACATCGCACGACAGAATATGAAAATTATATTCGAAACTCTGCTGCGTGAGTTCAAAGACTTCACCCTGATTGATGATCACGTTGAATACAAACGTGGGTTATCCGTAAGGGGTGTCGAGGCGCTGAATATTGGGTTGGTTCGTTGAGATTAATCAACGAACCATTAAGTCTTCATGTTTGATTAGCTACCTTACCACCACAGAATTTGAATATTCAGCAATTCGTGTAGTCTTCAACATGTCGGATAGTTTTTCAGCTGGAGTTTCAATTCCAATCCCCATTTTCTTTGTGAACAATTTAGCGATATCCACATCGGAAATTATCAGTTTTCCTTGAAGTTCTTGCCGCCGTTTTTGTTCCCACCATTTTGAGATTTTTGTTAGTTTCTGGGGGTAAAAAAATCTGCAGTGAATGCCAAAATTGAATCGGCATTGGCTGCAGCGTCCATTGCGTTTTGGTACGCCTTAGCCAAGTTATCGAACACTTGTTTGTCTGGCGCCACATCAAATCTTCGAATTGCTTCTATATAACTCGCAACATAGGCAATGTTTTGTTGCGCTTTGCCTAATATAGGTATCGCATTCGAATTCTGTATGTGAGTGAGAATTTCCGGGGTTATATATCCCATTTCCCGAACCGCATTACCTCCAGTTCGGTGGTAATTATTCTGTACTAATCTCCCGCCATTTTTCTGCAAGTTTTTCATTATATCTGAATATGACTTACTATGTTTTATTTTTATGCTTCTCCAAGCGTTATCGATATGTGGAAATAGATGACCATAAGTATCTAGCCAGCTCTCGACTGGACCAACTGAGTTTTTGATACACAATATTTTGTATCTTTCGGTTGCCCGTTGTTCTCGTTGTCGAATTTCTCCTACGCATCGTTTTTCGATTTCGGGGCCAAAATAATCTTTCGCGCATTGACTCCCGAATAAGATACGTACTCCGTCTTTGAGGAGGCCCGTATATCCACTGTTGTGTCTATGCGATCCGCAAATATGACAATAGATTTTTTCTTTTTTTGTGCGATAATAGTTATCAAATACAACTTCGCTTGCCTCAATAACTATTTTCTTTTTTTCAGCGAGGTTTTCTTGATCATATGGTGCATCGGTAAATAATTTTTCGTGAATTAAGTAAGAGTTTAAGTCCATTATATTCTCCATGGAGTTGGATAAATCTAATGATCACCTCGACTCTCAGGAGAAATTTCAATAGTCTATAGTTGTTCAAGCAGGCTATTGTCTGTGAGTCCGTGGTAATCTTTTATTACGGTGGCTAAAGCCGGTCCTGGTACGACCGGCTTTAGTTTTTCTATGTAGGGTTTAACTAGGTTGTACTGTTTTTGTTCTCCTATATAGTAAAACCCGGCCGAAGCCGGGTTTTTTGATTTTGTTGCTTAGCTACAGCCGCTTGTGCTGCCGCATGTGTCGCATTTCAGGCAAGTGCCGTTACGCACCATTGTGAAGTTTGAGCATTCAGAACACATATCACCTGTATAGCCTTGCATCATGGCTTTGACGCGGCGATCAGCTTCGATCTTTTTGCGCTCAGCTTCCGCAGATAGTCCCGTTGCTGCAGCTTTTGCCGTTTCAGCAATGCGCTCGACTTCGGCTTCCGTTTTCAAGCTCTGATCTGTCTCTGAATAATCACGCTTAAAGGCTGACGCTTCTTCAAACATTTCAGCAACAGCGTTGGAAGCTGCGGCAACTGTTGCAACAGAACCTGATGCAATTGCTGTTACATTTGAGCTTGCTGTTGGACCATTACCTGCAGAACCTTGTGGTTCTTGGTTGATGATTGAAAGCTTATGACCGCGTGTTAGGCCTTTAGAAACGGCTTCTGTTGTGCCCTCCTGAATGCCTTTGCCCATTGGGGTAGAGGAGAATTCAGATTGGTCAACATGAGCGAGATCATGACGGTCAAGATATGACACTGCCAATTCACGGAAGACGTAGTCTAGGATAGACGTTGCGTTTTTAATCGCATCATTGCCTTGAACCATGCCTGCAGGCTCGAACTTAGTGAACACAAATGCATCGACATATTCTTCCAATGGCACACCATATTGAAGACCAAGGGAGACAGAGATTGCAAAGTTGTTGATCAATGCGCGAAGTGTTGAACCTTCTTTGTTCATATCAAGGAAGA
>CAJQOR010000133.1 GCA_905479965.1 uncultured Rhizobiaceae group bacterium
CTTTTGATGGATGAGGATACAGTCAAGCACATCCTGCGGCGCAATCGGGATAATTCCCGGCAATAATGATGGTTCGCCATGACCATAAAGCGCCTGCAGTGCAAAACGGCATGCATACACTTTACCACCTTCACCCATGAACTTTTTCAAGTTCACAGCAAAGTTCTGGTGTCCTGGGAATGCTTCATCACCCAGCGTTGGAAATCCGCGTTGAATCCCCAAAGTTACACCTGGTCCATACAGCAAAATAGATGTTTCATATCCCTTACGATTTAGACGTATCGCGTTGAGAATATTGACTAATCCAATAGACCCCTCGAAAGCAACAGTGTGAAAGGTCACCAACGCTTTCTCGCCTTCATCCGCCTTTACATCTTCAAATACTTTCTCTTCATAATCGACGAAGTAATCCCCGTCTTTGTGAGCTTCTTTAGCTACAGCTGGCATTTTAAACTCCTTTTAAATGACAACTAGAGGCTAGTTTAAGCTAATTGTATGTGTCAATAATAAGTGCAATATGCATACAATAAAAATACAAAACAGATACAAAACAGATACAAAACGCATAATACTTAAGCAAAACTACAATTAATAAGCAGGGGATGAGTTAATTTTGACCATAAATACAATTGTTCACAACTTGATACGGGCAGAAAAATGATCCATACACTTCGCAACAATCAGATAAAACAATATGCGCGGGGCATAATTAGCATGATGGATTGGAAACCTACACTACCCAATGATGGCACACCTAGATATCTCGCCATCGCCAATGCATTATCAGAAGACGTTAGAAGTGGCGTTTTGAAAGTTGGAACACGATTACCACCACAGCGAAAACTAGCATCTCGGCTTGGCATTGATTTCACCACAGTTACTCGTGCTTACGCGGAGGCTCAATCGCGCGGGCTCGTGCGGAGCGAAGTTGGGCGCGGCACGTTTATTGCTAGAACGTCAAGACATGGAGCGCAACCTGATATTGAACGCTCAGGCGCTGAAGATCTATCGATGAATATGCCGCCAGAACCGACAGACCCAAAGCTCATCGGAGCTATGCAACAAGGGCTCGATTATCTATCCACCAATCTTCTGGGTCTACTGCGATATCAAACCGCGCTAGGAGGTGACAAAGACAAGATCGCCGCGTCAAGCTGGCTATCATTACGTGGTATGGTCCCAAAACTTGAGCGCATAGCCGTCACCCCAGGTGCCCATGCCACCATGACAGCGATACTATCTATGATCGCAGATCAAGGTGATTGTATCTTATGTGAAAAAATCACCTATCCCGGCATCAAGAATATCGCAAAACTGCGAGGCGTATCGTTGATTGGCGTAGATATGGATCAAGATGGTGTTTTGCCCGATGCATTGGAAAATGCGATTAAACAACATAGGCCAAAAGCCCTTTATCTCAATCCGACGCTCCACAATCCAACAACGATTACGATCCCAATCGAAAGACGCCTCGCAATTTCGCAGATCATCAACAAATATGGATTGCAACTTATTGAAGATGACGCTTATGGCTTCATCCCAGAAAAAGCCCCCGCACCATTGGCAGTTTCATCGCCAGACCTGACATGGCATATCGGCGGCTTGGCTAAATGTATTGGTGCAGGACTTCGCATCGCATATACCGTGACCCCATCAGCAAAACATACGCTTGCGCTCGCGCAATCATTAAAAGCGTTGACCGTAATGCCCTCGCCCATGTCTATGGCACTTGCCACATGCTGGATTGAAGATGGCACCGCCGACCAGATCCGACGCTTTATTCGGTCCGAAACAGCTATCCGCCAGCAAATGGCAACAAAAGCGCTCGAGGGACTTGATTTTAACTCCGCTGAAAACGCGTTTAATATCTGGCTGCGATTACCTGAGGGATCGGCACGTGCAGAGATTATCTCAAATATGGCAGGTCGGCATATCGGCATCATTCCATCCGATGTTTTCACAATTGGCGGGAATGCAGATGAACATGTCAGATTATGTTTAGGCGGCACAATTGATAGAGACAGGCTACAATCCAGCCTGCATTATCTCTCGCATTTACTCATGCCAGGAAGCTTTTTAACGGGTTAGCGCGGCACATTTACCACGGGCAACATTTGCGCCACTGCATCCAGTATAGAATAGACCGGCAAATCCGTAACCGTTTTTATTGCTGAAATATAAGGTGGTAAGTTCCCGCATTCTATAAGGATGGCACCAATCTCTGGGTTGACTGATAAAAGTTCAGTGAGTTTGGTTTGGATAAACTTCCCGACCTCATCAGTGCGTAAGCGTTTTGATTGGAGACTTTTTTCCTGTAAAATTGCTTGCGAAAATGTATTGCAATTTTCCATCCCAATTATCACCACATCCTCACGCTGAATTTTGGTTGATAAATGAATAAGCGACATCATATCTGCCTCAGAAGCAGTTAAAACAGCAATCTTTTGATCGCCTATCTCACGCTTGATATCTTCATAAAGAGACAGAGAAGACACCATCACAGGAACATGAACTGCGCGTGCAATACTATCCTGCTCTTTATATAAAAACCCGCAAGTGGATACGATCGCTGATACGCCATTGTCTTCCAGCGATATCGCAGCATCGATAAACTTTTGCCTAATCTCTTTGGAGATTGGCTTATCATTTACAACATCAAGGCTGCTAACATTTTCAACGACTTTGATGAGAACATCCATCGGATAAGTGTCCGGGTTCCCTGCATCTCCAATTATCCTTGGAAACTGCGTATCTAGCATCAATATACCAACTTTATGGTTGTTCATATCAACGCTCATCCTTCCTTGGTTTGGACGGTCGCGTATTAAAAAGTGCAGGCGTTATGTAAATCGGAATTTGCGCAACAGCGATAAATAGGCTGAGCAACGGATTAAACGGTAGCACCGCTAAATATACCGACACATTTCGGTTTCCAAACATAAAAGCTAATGCATCAGCGTGCTCAGAGGGCATTTTTTTTCGCAAGATCCACCGCATAAAAATATGACCACCCAAGTTTAACGCAAGGGCAAGTAGCAAAAGATAAAATGCTTGTAAAGGAGCGCTCAATATCTGCGCCATAACGCCATCGAAAAGCGGGAATAAAACAAAATCATAGTTATCACCGCAATACCAGAAAATGTGTTTTTGTTGGCAGTAATGCGCTCCTGTCCCACAACAGTTTGAATGATCAAAGCGAGCACAAACCCACCGGCAATCATCAAAGCAATATCATATCCCATTTTCAAAAGCTCGACCGAAATATCAATCCCAACAATCGCAAAGCAAAGTGGCCCCAAAATTGGCACACACAACATACTTAGTAATGCAACTTGCAAGGTCAGCCGTGCGTTGAACCCCATTAACACACTTAGACTGATGGAGGAGCTAAGCGGTGGTGCTGCAATAAACACAATCGCCAAAAGCAAGTAGTTCACCGGGATATCGACAACCAATAAAAGCGCACGAATAAAAATCGCTGCCACTATTGTCCCCAGCATCACGATGATCAACGTTTTGAATAGATATTTAGGCTTCAATAAATCAGCGCATGCTTTTCGAAAATTGAACTGAGAAAATCCAACAGCAAGGATAAGCGCAACTAGAAAAGGCAATGCTGGTCGCATAACAGAAGAGACTTCTGGCAACACAGCGGCAATGATAACACCCAGAATTAAAAAAGTTCCCGAATGCTGCCCAATATACGATAAGAGTCGCATTCCAGTCCTTATATGCCTATCTGATCCAATTACCCAGGTGTTGAACGCATGTTATCAGGCAACCAAGTTGCCAATTCAGGCCAGGTTATCAAAATGACCACCATCAATACCATTAATAGAACCATTGGTATCGCAGTTTTTGCAATGTATGAAATTTCGTGCGTGGTCATGCCCTGCAGGACAAAAAGATTAAATCCGATGGGCGGCGTCACTTGCGCCATCTCAACGACGATGACGATAAATATCCCAAACCAGATGACATCAATCCCTGCCTGACGGATCATCGGCTCAACAATCGCCATGGTTAAAACAACAGAAGAAATACCATCTAAGAACATACCCAAAATGATGTAGAAAACAGTGAGCATTGCAATCAACGCAATTGGCGATAATTCAAACCCATCAATAAATGATGCAAGCGCACGTGGAATACCCGTGAACCCCATCGCAAGAGATAAAAATGCAGCCCCCATCAGAATGAGCGCGATCATCGCAGATGTGCGCGTTGCCCCCATTAAACTTTCGTAGAACGTGCTTAAATTTAATGAGCCTTGCGTGGTGGCTAACACCAGCGCACCAATAACACCAACGGCTGCAGCTTCCGTTGCTGTTGCCCACCCAAAATACATCGAACCAATGACGGCAAACACAAGCGCTAAGACCGGAATTAAGAACCGGCTTTCTGCAAACATTTCACCAAGGCTCATAGCTTTGTCTGCCTCGGGGCGTTCGTGCTTTTTCACAAAATGCCAAGCAACGATATAGCTCATAAAGAGGCTCGCAAGCACAAGACCTGGAATCACACCAGCCAAAAACAGTTTTGAAATAGATTCATTGATCGTCACACCATACACAATCAGCGTCAGCGAAGGTGGGATCATCAATCCCAACGTAGCAGCGCCAGCAAGTGTGCCGATGATCATATATTCCGGATATCCGCGGCGACGTAATTCTGGAATAGA
>CAJQOR010000134.1 GCA_905479965.1 uncultured Rhizobiaceae group bacterium
ATAAACTCTTTCGAAAATCATTCTTTATTTAGTGGGTTGGCAAGACGTCAATGTCAAGATGCACGATGATGCTAACTCTCAACATCCGCTGTTTTACGTCGAAAAAGAAATATAATAACTATGCATAAAAGTGTTGCTGCAAGCCCGTACCAAGTAAACGCATATTGTAGGTGATTATTTGGCAAATCGATGATTGTGACACCGCCTTGGGGAAACCCTCCAGGATTTTGTGCTTCATCAGCATCAACAAAAAGTTTCAACAATTTTGGATCATCAAAACTAAGACCTGTTGTTTGCGCCATCGAGCGCAAGTCTTTCCAATAGTAGATGTTCTTATCTGGATCATTTTCAGGTACAACACTTGACGGTTTTTCTTCCAGCATTTTTCGCGCAAGCCCCTGCACAGTAATAGAACCACCTACCTGTCCTTCAGATCTATGTATTGGTTCTTTAAAATCAAATGGGACAAATCCTCGATTTATAAAAATTACGCCGAAATCCCCGATCAATGGCGTATAAACATAATAGCCCGAAAATCCATTATGCGTTGCAAAGAAATGGCGTTCTTTCGCATGATCAAATATCCCTGTCACTGTTACAGGTTGATATTCAAAATCATCACCTGCATTTGCTAAATCCAACAGCTCTTGCAAACTTATAGGATTGGAAGTCAACCTCTGTTCAATATTTGTAAGAAGCGTTTCTTTCCATTCAAGACGTTTCATTTGCCACAAGCCAAGTGTAATCAACGCCGCAAAAACAGCTGACAAAATAAGCAAGACCAAGATAGCTGTTATTTTAGATTTAGATGTAGCTGAATTAGGCACGATCAATCTCACCCTGTTGTGCTTTATTCTTAGATTGCAGACAAATCATAATGCCCTTCATAACGCGCAACAAATATAACCCAAGCCCAATGGAAATGGGAAACCATATGAGCAGTTGTAGCCATAAAGGTGGGCTGAAATTGACCTCCAGCCACAATGCTAAACCAACAACAATGAAACCAACCGCAGTCATGACAAAGACTGCAGGTCCATCTCCAGAATCTGCAAACGAAAAATCAAGATGGCAACTGCGGCAAGATTTTTTAAGACCCAAGAATCCATCGAACAATTGTCCCTGCCCACAACGAGGGCAACGCCCTTTCATCCCGGTCTTGATCGGGTCAACTGGTGCAAAGCGTTGCTCATCGCTCATTGATGTTTCCTATCCTCAAAATAGAAAGGGCGACCATCTAGCCGCCCTCCTTTAAACTTTATATCGACCACCTTAGTGATGGATCGGTGCGCCCCAAGATGCCCATACATAGATGGCAAAGAAGAGGAACAACCACACCACATCCACAAAGTGCCAGTACCAAGCAGCGGCTTCAAAACCGAAATGTTGCTTTGGCGTGAAGTGACCCTTCAACGCACGGATCAAGCAAATTGCTAGGAAGATTGTACCGACCAGAACGTGGAAGCCGTGGAAGCCTGTTGCCATGAAGAATGTTGCACCATAGATGCTATCTTTGAAGGCAAACGGTGCCACTGTGTATTCATAGAACTGAACGCCTGAGAACAATACACCAAGAAGGATTGTACCAAGCAAGCCGTAGGTGAGACCCTGGCGATCGCCGTGAAGAAGTGCATGGTGCGCCCAAGTAACCGCTGTACCAGACCATAAAAGAATAACAGTGTTGTATAGAGGCAGGTGAAGCGGGTCTAGAACTTCAATACCTGCTGGTGGCCACTGACCACCGGTATAAGCAACACGCGCTTCCTGGATAGCTTCAGCAGGGTAAAGACTTGCATCAAAGAATGCCCAGAACCATGCTACAAAGAACATAACCTCCGAAGCAATGAACATAATCATGCCATAACGCAGATGCATAGAAACAACGCGTGTGTGATGGCCTTCATGCGCTTCTTTAATCGTCGCTGCCCACCAGCCAATCATTGTAAATAGCACAATGGCTAGGCCGATATAGAAGATCCAAGGACCTGTTAAGAACGACAATCCTTTAAGCGAAGCACCAGCATCTGACAAATAGCGCATATAGCCTATGCCACCCAATGCCATCACCAAAGCGCCAATTGAACCTAATAGCGGCCATGGGCTCGGATCAATAATATGATAGTCGTGATTCTTATTTCCAGCCATATGAATTACCCCTCAATGGTTGATTCTTCGCGGTTGATTCTTCGCGGTTGAGTTTCCGCCCGCACGGACATGCGTTGCGGATACCACAACATGAGTTATATTTTGAAGTCTTTTTTTCATAATCATCCCTCGCCTTCACCAATATTTTTTGGTGTCGTCGCTGCCGCTACCGGCTTTTCATCGCCATAGGGGAAGAATGTATAAGAAAGTGTGATGGTTTTAATGCCTTTAGTCTCTTCGTAGTTCACAATGTCTGGATCAACAAAGAAGACAACTGGCATATCTAGAACTTCACCTGGCTCAAGCTCTGTCTCAGTAAAACAGAAACATTCAACCTTGTTAAAGTAAGCACCAGCGGATTGTGGGGTTACGTTAAATGTCGCCTGACCATGCGTGTTCATTTGTGAAATACTTTTCGCAAAATATTCCATTTGAGTTGTCTCACCAATGGCAATTTCAACTTCACGGACTTTCGGAGCAAATTCCCAACCAAGAGCTGGTGAGATATTTGCATCAAAGCGGATTTTAATCTTCTGATCTAAGATCACATCTGATGCTTGTTCAACGCGTGCTGTTGTTCCGCCATAACCTGTGACCTGGCAAAAAACCTCATATAGTGGAACCGCTGCATAGCTCATTCCAACCATCGCGCCGACAAAACCAACACACGCGAATGCAACATTGCGATGGCGCTTTACCGCTGGGTTTTTCTTGAGGGAATTTTGTTGTTCAATATTTGACATACTCACCCTCTTACAAACTACGGTTTAGGATATCTGGACCAATTTTAATCACGGTCAATGCGTAAACGATAAAGACAAAGGCAACCAAAAATATCGCAAGAGCAATCGAACGTCCCTTGCGCGCTTTGGCTTGCTTTTCTGTCAGCTCAACGCGTTCGATATCAGCCATTACAGACCTCCAACGATCAGCATGATCGCACGATCGATGAGTAGCATACCAAAAATCGCAAATAGATAAATGATTGAGTATCCAAACAACTTCTTAGCTGGCTTCATCGTTTGATCATCATCACGCATTTGATAGGTTTTAAATGTGTACCAAACAAACCCTAGACCAAGCGCTAGCGAAACAACGCCGTAAGCAAGACCTGCAAATCCCAGTACCGTTGGTAGAACACCAACAACAGCCGTTAGTACGGCATAAACCAACATCTGGACTTTGGTTTTTCGAGCGCCTACGACATTTGGCATCATCGGAACACCAACAGCCTCATAATCGCCTTCTTTAAACAAAGCCAATGCCCAAAAATGCGGTGGTGTCCATAAGAAGATGATCGCAAAAAGCACAACGCTCTCAACTGTGACGGTGCCCGTAACAGCAGCCCAGCCAATCATCGGCGGGAACGCTCCAGCTGCGCCTCCAATAACAATATTCTGAGGGGTCGATCGCTTAAGCCACATAGTGTAAACAACGGCATAGAATACGATCGTGAAGGCTAGAATACCTGCAGCCAACCAATTGGTGGCCAAGCCTAAAAAGATCGTTGAAAATACGGACAGGCCAATACCAAAACCTAAAGCTTCTGGTTTGGTGATACGGCCTGATGGAATAGGACGTTTTTGCGTGCGGGTCATGACTGCATCGATATCTGCATCATACCACATATTCAACGCGCCGCTGGCACCCGCACCAATTGCAATACACAAGATTGCGACCATGCCAATGAATGGGTGGATATAACCGGGTGCTACGATCAAACCTACGGCCGCTGTAAACACGACAAGCGACATAACGCGTGGCTTGAGCAATTCAAAATAATCACCAGCAACCGCCTCTGACAAATGCACATCAGAAGAAGGTGATTTTATTTCGATATTTTGAGTGACTGCCATTTAAGTGGTTATCCGTTCAAAGTTACTAAACGCCCGTTTAATTTTTAGCGAAACCGCCGAGATCAAAAATGAACCGGCGGCTTCTATTTTTAACACGAAGATTATTTGATCTTCGGAAGCTGTTCCCACTGGTGATAAGGTGGAGGAGAACTCAGTTCCCACTCAAGTGTATCAGCACCTTCACCCCAAGGGTTGTTGCCTGCAGGGCGTTTTTTCGCAAATGCTTCCCATACGCCATACAAGAAGATCAAAACACCAACAGCTGAAATATATGAGCCGTATGATGAAATCGCGTTCCAACCAGCGAACGCATCTGGGTAGTCGATATAACGACGAGGCATACCTGCAAGACCCAAGAAGTGCTGAGGGAAGAAGACGATGTTCACACCAATGAATGTAACCCAGAAATGCGACTTAGCGAGGAATGAGTTATACATATAGCCTGTAATTTTAGGGAACCAGTAATACCAACCCGCAAAGATCGCAAATACCGCACCAAGTGACAATACGTAATGGAAGTGAGCTACAACGTAATATGTATCGTGATATGCGCGGTCTAAACCTGCGTTGGCCAACTGCACACCTGTTACACCACCAACGGTGAACAAGAAGATAAAGCCAATAGCCCAGATCATTGGAGTGCGGAATGTGATTGAACCACCCCACATTGTTGCAATCCATGAGAAAATTTTAATCCCCGTTGGAACCGCAATCACCATCGTTGCAAACACGAAGTAGCGCTGTGCATTAAGCGACAGGCCAACAGTGTACATGTGGTGCGCCCACACAACAAAGCCGACGACACCGATACCGACCATCGCATATGCCATACCCATGTAACCGAAGATTGGCTTACGTGAGAATGTTGAAACGATGTGTGAAACAATACCAAAACCAGGCAAGATCAAAATATAAACTTCAGGGTGTCCAAAGAACCAGAACAAGTGTTGGAACAAGATTGGATCGCCACCACCTTCTGGTGAGAAGAATGCTGTTCCGAAGTTACGATCTGTTAGTAGCATAGTGATCGCACCCGCAAGAACGGGCAATGACAATAGCAACAAGAAGGCTGTGACAAGCACTGACCACGCAAAGAGTGGCATTTTGTGCAATGTCATACCCGGCGCGCGCATGTTCAAAATTGTCGTAATGAAGTTAATCGCACCAAGAATGGATGAAGCACCAGCAACGTGAAGTGCGAGGATCGCAAAGTCCATCGCAGGACCAGGCTGACCAGTTGTGGAAAGCGGCGGATAAATTGTCCAGCCACCACCAGTACCATAAAAACCTGTTGGACCTTCAACAAACATTGAAAGCAATAGCAAAATGATCGCAGGTGGCAACAACCAGAAAGAGATGTTGTTCATACGCGGGAATGCCATATCAGGTGCACCGATCATGATCGGAACCATCCAGTTAGCAAAACCACCTATAAGCGCTGGCATCACCATGAAGAAGATCATGATCAAAGCGTGCGCTGTGGTGAACACATTGTACATGTGTTTACCGCCATCGATCGCGGCATCGCCATCAATGCCATAAACCATTGCCGCAAGGCCGTGGAAGATCTGAATGCCAGGCTCTTGCAATTCCATGCGCATGACAACGGAAAGCGTGAAACCAATGATACCGGCGATGATCGCAAAGATCAGATAAAGTGTTCCAATATCTTTATGGTTGGTTGAATAAAGCCAACGACGGACGAACCCTTTCGGGACACCGTGATCGTCATGTAATGCAGCTGTATCAGTCATAATTATCGACCTCTATCTTATTGAGCTTCAGACGCAGCGAGTTGAACGGCTTTTTCACCCGTTGCAACTGATGCCATCAAAGCTTCGTTAGCACTTTCAAGATCGTCAGCTGCTGCTGCCAACCAAGTATTATATTGTTCGTTAGACACAACACGAATGCCGATTGGCATGTAAGCGTGGTCTTTCCCGCAAAGCTCAGAACACTGACCATAATAAAGGCCTTCTTTCTCCGCTTTAAACCAAGTTTCGTTCAAACGACCAGGGATCGCATCAATCTTGATGCCAAAAGCTGGCATTGCAAAAGCGTGGATCACATCGGCAGCAGTCACAATAACGCGTACCATTGTATCGACAGGAACAACGATGTCATTATCAACCGCAAGCAAGCGTGGATAATCAGCCACATCTTCTTTGCCGTATGTTGCGCGATCATCTTCCTGAAGCATCAACGCATCAAATGAAAGCTCACCCTCTGTTTGGTACTCATAACCCCAATACCACTGATAACCTGTGGCTTTGATCGTAAGTTGCGGCTCTTCTTCTGGCGCAAGTTGCTGCGTCAAAATATTAAATGACGGAATAGCAATCGCTAGCAACATCAAAATCGGACCCAATGTCCAAACAATCTCAATACTTGTATTGTGGGTTGTCTTTGATGGTGTTGGATTAGAAGATGCTTTAAATTTTATGCCCACATAAATGAGCAATGCCAAAACAAACAATGTGATAGGGACGATAAACCACATTGTATAGTGTTCAAATTCTCTGATTTGACGCATCATGTCAGTCGCAGCTGGCTGCAAACCCATTTGCCAATCAACTGGTTGAGCAGCAAATGCACTTTTAATCGAAAGCAGCAGGCCTGATAGCATTAAAGCCGCGTGAGCCAATTTTTTCACGTTGGATCTCCCTCGCAAAACGTTTTAGCGCCCTTACGGCGCAGAATCTTAATATACCCTTGTCCGTTAAAACCACAGTTT
>CAJQOR010000135.1 GCA_905479965.1 uncultured Rhizobiaceae group bacterium
CCGGGCACGAACAATGTGCCATCAAGAGTTACAAACTCATTGCCCTGCTTAAAGTCCGAGATGGTTTCCTTACGGATATTATACTTGGTTTTATCACGTCCCCAGTCATGCATCAGGGATGAGATGATCTCGCTGGTCTTCTTTCTTTCAACCCATAACCCTGACTGCTTGTCCTTGATCCAGAACTCACCGCCAACCAAGACAAGCTTGGAAGCCAAGAACCTTTTCTTACGCTTAGCTTCTTCCATGTCTTTCAATGGCAACGCCCAGAGGTGATGAAGGTCCCTTAGCTCAAGTGGCCTCACCAAGCTGTTGCTCACCCAGCAGGAGGAAGAAGGGCGATTGTCGCCCTCCTGTAGTTGATTGTAGTCAGGTGTGGGATCATAGTCCTCAGGAACGCTACTGGAGCGTTTCTTCCGCGTTTTGGTCTTCGCTGTACGTGCATCTGATATATCGATCACCTCAGCTTCAATAAGGCGATCCAGTTCTTCATGATGATCAAACATTATTCACGCCTCCTATACAGCTTGGGCTAAAGCATTAGCTGCATCATTGGCGATTTCCTTTTGATACTTTGATGTCTGGTAGTGGCCACCGTCGATCCGATCCACCTGATTAAACATATGGATGATATCGTATTCTGTGATTGCAATACCCAAACGCTTGGCACGCCCGACCATCGACATCATTAGTCCGAACCTTGCATGATGCCAGTCGCCATATGAGGACCTATATTTGTCCAAGGCCGCCTCGGTAATCAACTTGGTCTCATAGATATCTAGATCATCTGGTGAGGCGGTACGGAGAACATTTTCGTTGGGTGTGTTCTTACTGATGTTTGGCTTATCCTTCCTATTGGCGGTCTGAGGTTCTACTTGATCCGGCACATCTCCAATTTCAAGCCATTTCTCTGCTGACAAGATATGAGCAAACTGACCAGCAAATTCAGTTGGGGCATTTGGGTATTGTCCGGGAACATAGAACAAACTTTCACACCCGACTTTGCTTATGTCTGATTGTCCATCTGTGAAGACGTGATTTATCGAATGCCAAACTTGGCGATACATGTCGTAATCGACGTTCTCCAACAATGGGATGCAAAGCCTGAACTTATGATGATCTCTCCTGTGAGAGGCAGTGGAATAAAGCAGAGCTGCAATTTCCAGTTCTTCGACAATGTCCCATGTGTTATGCATGGATTGCCCATGATCAACATCCAACACAATTAGGCCGGACGTGGTCGCGTTAGCTTTAGAGCGTTTGTTGTGATTGAACCTTGTTGGTGAGAATAATGGTGCAGCTTCTTTTGACGAAAACGCATCCTTTGAATAGCTGCGCATGACATATCCAAAATCTTCAAAACTCGTATCAACTGTTTCGATAGCGTTAGGTTTATAAACACTTTCAAAAAACGAAAGTGGAAATGGTTGGTGATCTTCCATAGTAAAATTCCTCTTGTTACAAAATCCACTGAACAAGACGAAATTGGCCCTGATCAGTGTCAGAGGTATTTAGGCAATGTCGGCAATTGACAGCATAGGTTTGCAAAAGGCCCCTCTGCTCAAGAGCAGAAGGGCCAAATGGTGAAACTAAGAAGAAAACAATAATGATTGATCAACACTAACATTTAGTACCAAATCTTCATTCGGTTATATTCGTTGAATTACTGAGATAGTCGTCAATCCAGATACAGAATAGTGTTGTCGAATTTACAGTAGTCAACAAAAGCCCCAGCAAGAGTAGTCCATGAAATGCGAGTGCGGTAATCATGCAGCCTCCTGATAGGGCTTGGTGATGACAATCGGCTCATCCTCATCCAATTCATCGATCCATGACCATAATGCCATGGTCACTAATCTGCCATAGGGCACTCCATATTCTGAGTGTATGTTTTCAAGTACTGCTTTTGCTTCGGGATCAATGCCCCTAATTGTCCATTTTTGATTTGTCATTTAATTGTCCTCGTATAATCAACATCCATCAGCAGATGTCTCTGGGTATTTAGGGAACAAGGACGCCAATTAGCTGCGAAATTATTGGAATGAAAAAGAGTTGATCAAACGAAAGATAAACCCCAGAAAACAGGGATTCCTCTTTATAGTTCGTGACGAACTTTTATGTTGTTGGTTTTATTCGTCACGAACTAAGGCATGGTGATCAATCAACCGGGCTTATGTTGTTAACTTCATGACGAAGGATATCGACATCCTTTCGTTCTGAACCGAACCGCATCTCATCGTAGTGGATTACTTGTGTCGGTAACTTGATACCCCAGTCATACTTAAATGGTGTTGCTGTGATACTGTCAGAAGATACGAGCTTGCCGGATGAATCCTTGTAGCTTTGTTTGTAGGACTTAGCCTTCACAGATTGGGTCTTGTGGTTATTCAACCATTTACTCACAAAAGAATTGTAGATGCCGTATTTGAAGTCAAGCCGACCGTTGGTAGTGTTCAGCATCTTCTTGGTGACCATTGGCTTGATATGACCACAGACTTGAATGCCATTCATATACATCAGAAAGCTGTTGCCAGTTGGATCAAGGCTGTAATCTGCGAAGATCACTATATCCTGCCATCTACCTCTCAGCTTGGAGATATGGCTGACCTCGCAACCACCCCCTGTATCAAACCAGATGTTCATGACATCGTTTCGAAGATTGATATGCCACAGCGGAACACTCCAATCCTGCATTTTCACTTGGCCAATGGTCGTGTTAGCCGGACTAACATCGTGAAAGTCTTCGTCCAGCCTAATCGACCAGCCATACCAAGCCTGCTTGCCTGCCCTCTGTATGCGGTTCTGTGGATGTTCAGCACGCTCTACACGCTGACGGTCATTCGCACAGTCATCCCAACCTCTGGTGCTACGGCAATCACCATGACGAAGCTCAAACCGTTGAGACTTCTTTCCTCGTCGCACAACGCCACCGACAACAGAATAGTTATAAGCCGCATCTGCACTTAAACCCGGTTCAATGCGAGTCGCATCCTTTATCGATGAACCTGCATAGGTCGAGGTCGATGATAAGATAAATACCAGTAATGAAAGAATTGTGATTAGTCGCATTCGCCCTCCCGTTTGGCCCTGATTTACAACAGATTGTGTACATTATAGAATCAATATATAACAATATATGTTATATTACACAATTCACACCACATAGAGGGGTATGTCATATATTGAACAAATCAGATCAACATGGGGGCCACACACCAATGCATCAGGCACTTATCCATGAAACCAAAAGTCCAGAACGCCATCGCGACAATCAGAAAAGATCGCGGCCTGACACAGGCTCAGTTCGCCGAAGTCGTCGGTACATCAACAACACATGTGTCACGCATCGAGACAGGCGAGTCTTCTCTAACACAGTCTATGATGACCAAAATCGCCTCGGCACTCGATATAGAACCACAGGACTTGTTTATCACTTCCCCCAACGAGGGAGAGGTTAACTTGGAAATTCTGCATCATGTCGTACGTCAACTGGACGAGTGGCTTGAGGAAAAAGGTTTCCGTATCAGCGCAGATGATCGGGCCGATCTTACGATTGAACTATACCAACTCGAAGCAGAACATATTAAAGCGGCCCAGCTATCGCCAGAAGATGTCAGAGTTGCCCGGTACGAGAACCTGATAAAAAGGTCATTGAAATAAATTTTAGATGCAACAAGCAGCTTTGACTACTAACCGTTCGGCAAAAACGACACATCTATTTTCTCAATCGCTGCGGCTCTTGGGATCACATGATGGCCATAGCCATATCTCCCAGCGACATCAGACTGAGCATGTCCAGTAATCCTATCGTTCAATTCTTTGGAAACATTCTTTTCGTCAAGAACTGTAGAGACTTGTTCAAGCGTTACCTCGCCGCTTTCCAACTTATCCATCATGGCTTTTGTCAATCCGGCGTTTCGCACCAAATCTTTAAATGTACCTCTAAATGAGTGGATCACTTTACGGGGGTCGGTGGTGACTTTATCAATATATCTTGCAAGTTTTTTACCTGCGTCATTTTGCGCCTTACCATCTTTGTCCAAAGTGTAATCGAAGACCCGTCCACTGCCACCGTTACTCAACATCGGGGCCACTTTAGAATGAACTGGAATAAGTCTGCGCGAAGGATCATTTTTCACCAGAGCTTCCGTTAAATCCAAATAGACTATCCCAAAATCACGCCTGACTTGCGACCAATCCAGCAAAGCAATTTCATCCAATCTTGCACCAGTGGTTGCAAGTAGAGTGAGAGCTAGCCTGTCTTCATTATGCATGTCCTGTACGAATATATCTTCAAGCTCTTTCCAACTAAATGGAAGCCATGGTTCGGACCTTCGCCCATATTCCTTCAAATCTAACTCCACGAAAGGGTTTCGCTCGATGTAGCCCTTTCGTTCGGCCCAACGTAACATTGCTGCGACACGAGATATGTTACCGCGTATGGTTTTATTGGCTCTTCCCATTCGAGCCATCCATTCGGCATAATTGTAAGCATGAACCTTCTTAATATCGTCCAGATGAAGTGCGCTTCCGTTATCCATGGCGTCAATAAACTCTTTGATTTTCGAGATTTTTGTTCTGCGCTCTTTACCTGATTCCTGATCTAATTGGTCCAAATACAGAGAATACTCATTAACTAGCCGACTAATTTTTAACTTCGGGTCCTTATCCAACCCCAACTGCTGGATCGTAAAGTTATCTGAGACCATTATTTTCTTAGGATTAATCTGTGTAGTGAACACAGCTGCTGGATCATATTTACGTGCTTCGGAGCGAAGATAAATCTCATCGATCTCTCTTTGAAATTCCTCGTAAATCTCATTTGCGATCTGAACACTCTTAGATTCCGCGATTTTCTTGTCGGAAGTGCCTGTGGAGCGACGCACTTGTTTAGCCTTGGAGTGAGACAGAAGCTCTTGAGGTTTTGTCACAACAACAAACCATTTGTTGCCCTTAGAGGGTACCTGAATAAGTGTCGGTGGGTGGAATTTAGTGCCCAAATTAGTTCCCAAAGTAGTGCCCATTTTAGTTCCCTGCGACTCGCTAACCTACTGAGAACTATAGATTTCAAAGGGTTAGGGTGTCAAATGGGGTGTCTGGCGGAGAGGAAGGGATTCGAACCCTCGAGACGGTTCCCCGCCTACACACTTTCCAGGCGTGCGCCTTCGACCACTCGGCCACCTCTCCGTTCTTAAAGCATCTAAAGATGATAAGAATAAACTTAAAGCAAACTGCTTTGAATTTGCGCGCAATATAACCATGGCAAACGTTTTAGCAAGGCAAATTTCATGTCTTTGATCAAAGTTTGGTTTCTTTTACATTAGCCTTGGGATTGCTTTGACCATTGACAAGACTTATGTGTGAAATCTCACAATTTGTTATTTTTGTAAGCTTGGACAATTTAATGAGATTTATATCTCGCATATTTAGCCTCATATTTCTCGCAATCGCCATTATTTCAGCTGTTGTGGATGCATTAGAATCTGTAGGTTCGGGTACGCTTAAACTCACCCCACTTGGTCAGACATGGTCTAGTTTTAACGCAGATTCATTGGCCGCTATGGAGATGATGATCGTTGATAATCTTGCCGGCTTTTTGTGGGATCCGATTATGGAATGGATCCTTCTTCAACCCACAATCGCCGTATTTTTAGCACTATCGTTTGTGTTTTATACTTTAAGCTACAAGCGCAAACGGCCCGAGGATCGTTTTTTAGCCAGATAAGTGAACTCACATAAAAAGGTAGGACTGATATGTTATTTCAAGATTTATTTTCGAAGAAAACTGAAATGCCAACGCCTGAAACAGCCCTTAAAGGTCGTAGTGAGGCAATTGCAACATCCAGTACACATTTTTTAAATGGACATTCACTGAAAGGACCTTGGTCTAATGGACTTGAAGTGGCTTATTTCGGCATGGGGTGTTTTTGGGGTGTTGAACGTCTTTATTGGAATATTGAAGGCGTTTATGTCACTGCCTCAGGTTATGCAGGTGGCATCACTCCCAATCCGACTTATGAAGAAACAGTAACGGGTAAGACCGGTCATACAGAGATAGTCATGGTGGTTTATGATCCTTTAAAAGTTCCCTATGAGACATTGCTGAAAACATTCTGGGAAGAACATGACCCAACACAAGGCATGCGTCAGGGTAATGATGTTGGCACGACTTATCGATCTGCAATTTATACTACAACTCCTGAACAATTGGATATCGCGCATTCAAGCCGTGCAGCCTATCAAGATAACCTCAAAAATGCTGGGGTGAGCCACGAGATCACCACCGAGATCATGGCGCTGGATGTGTTTTACTACGCGGAAGATTATCATCAGCAATATTTGGCAAAAAACCCCGGTGGTTATTGTGGTCTTAAAGGAACTGGCGTGACCTGCATAAGCTAAATGCAGGTAAACGCCAGATCGTCATTTTAAACCGTTGAGTTATAAGCTGCGATTGCGGCCATGTTGACAATGTCTGAATCCTTTGCGCCCATTGATGCGATCTGCACAGACTTGTTTAAACCCACAAGCAATGGCCCAATGAGCGTCGACCCACCTAACTCTTCCAACATTTTTGTTGAAATAGAGGCTGAGTGGATAGCCGGCATAACCAAAACATTGGCTGGGCCTGAGAGTTTGCAAAACGAATATTGATCTCGAAGCTCAGGGTTAAGCGCTATATCTGCGGCCATCTCACCATCAAATTCGAAATCAACTTTGCGTTCTTCCAAAACTTTCACGGCATTGCGCATTTTAAGTGAGCGTTCGCCAACAGGTTGGCCAAATGTGGAATAAGACAACATCGCAACACGCGGTGTATAACCCATTCGTTTCGCCGTTCCTGCAGCTTCTTCTGCAATATCTGCCAGCTCTTCTGATGTGGGCATATCGGTTACAGACGTATCAGCTACAAAAACGGTGCGTCCTCTTGATAACACAAGCGAAACGCCCACGACCCTATGGCCTGGTTTTGCATCAATACAGCGGCGCACATCATTGAGTGCTGTTGCATAATTTCGCGTTGTGCCAGTAACCATTGCATCTGCATCCCCAAGCGCGACCATGCAGCTGGCAAAGTGATTTCGGTCTGTGTTGATTAACCGCTGACAATCGCGCAGCAAATAACCTTCACGCTGCAGTCTTGAATATAAATAATCTGTATAAGCTTCAACGCGTTGGGACAATCGCGCGTTCACAACCTCCAAATTTTCATGCTCTAAATCAATACCCGCAATATTTGCCGTTTGGCGAATTTGCTCTTCGCGCCCCAAAAGTAACGCTGTGCCAAGGTCCTGATTGGCATAAGAAAGTGCGGCGCGCATGACCTTTTCTTCCTCACCTTCTGCAAAGACAACACGTCTTGGGTGGCGACGCACGCGATCAAAAATCTGTTGCAGTGATGACGCAATTGGGTCTTTGCGTGCAGATAATTGTTTGCGATATTCGCTAAAACTTTCAATCGGTTTTTGCGCAACACCGGACTCCATAGCAGCTTTTGCAACAGCTAATGGAACATCGGAGATCAAACGCGGATCAAAAGGGACTGGTATGATATAATTTGGTCCAAATTTTGGACGCGAGCCCTTATAAGCTGCTGCAACATCATCTGGCACCTCCTGCCGTGCAAGAGATGCTAATGCATGTACCGCTGCAATTTTCATCTCATCATTAATCGTAGTTGCGCGCACATCAAGCGCACCACGGAAGATATAAGGGAAACCAAGGACGTTATTGACCTGATTTGGATAATCAGAACGACCCGTTGCCATGATCGCATCACCTCGAACCTCAGCCACTTCTTCGGGTGTAATCTCTGGATCGGGATTTGCCATCGCAAAGATAATGGGCTGCGGCGCCATTGATTTCAGCATTTGTGTTGTGAGTGCACCTTTAACCGAAAGGCCTAAAAACACATCAGCACCGTCCAAGGCTTCTGTTAATGTACGCTTTTCCGTCTTGATAGCATGAGCAGATTTCCACTGGTTCATCCCAGCGGTGCGTCCTTGATAAATCACGCCTTTAGTGTCACACAACACAACATTTTGTGCCGGTACACCCATGGCCTTAATCAGTTCAATACAGGCAATCGCCGCAGCGCCTGCACCATTACAAACGATCTTGATTTCTTTTTGATCGCGACCCGTTAAATGTAATGCATTGATAAGCCCAGCAGCTGCAATAATCGCCGTACCATGCTGGTCATCGTGAAAAACCGGGATATCCATGATCTCGCGCAGTCTTTGCTCAATGATGAAGCATTCAGGAGCTTTGATATCTTCAAGATTTATTCCGCCAAAGCTTGGGCCTAAAAATTTAACACAATTAATGAACTCATCGGCGTCTTCTGTATCCACCTCTAGATCTATGGAATCGACATCCGCAAACCTTTTAAATAAAACAGACTTACCTTCCATCACTGGTTTTGAGGCAAGCGCGCCTAGATTGCCCAAACCCAGAATGGCTGTTCCATTGGAAATAACAGCGACCATATTTCCCCGTGAGGTATAATCAAAGGCTGTTTGGGGATCTTCTGCAATGGCTTTAACTGGCACCGCAACACCGGGCGAATAGGCCAATGATAAGTCCCGTTGTGAGGACATCGGTTTGGTTGGTGTTATTTCAAGCTTTCCCGGGCGACCTTGTGAGTGAAAATCGAGAGCTTCTTGATCGGTAACTGCGGTTGAACCGCGATCTGATTTATCCGTAGCGGGCATTTTTCCTCCAGAAAATGCGGCTCGCATGCACGAGCCTGTGGTAAGTGCGTACTCAGCATGTGTTTTTGGTTGTTATTTCACTGTGCACGAGTAGGGTAGAGAAGAGTTTTAGATCGTATTTTCCATTCTGGCTATGTCCCAAATGATGGAAAACTTTATTTAATCGGTTAAATAGTGACAGAGCAGAGTATCAAAGCAAAACCACAGACACTTCCCGGATCACTTTCGAGTGCAAAAGGTCGCGCAAAAGCCACTCCGATGATGGAACAATTCATCGAGATCAAGGCGGCTAATCCGGATTCAATTCTGTTTTATCGAATGGGTGATTTTTACGAATTGTTTTTCGATGACGCTGTGGACGCATCGCGCGCGCTTGGGATTACGCTCACAAAACGCGGCCAACATATGGGTCAAGATATCCCAATGTGCGGTGTTCCTGTTCATGCAGCAGATGATTACTTGCAAAAGCTCATTGCACTTGGGTTTCGCGTTTCTGTATGCGAACAGCTTGAAGATCCAGCAGAGGCTAAAAAACGCGGGGCAAAATCCGTTGTAAAGCGCGACGTTGTGAGATTGGTGACCCCGGGGACAATTACCGAAGAGAAGCTTCTTGATCCATCGCAATCAAATTATTTGATGATGGTCTCACGGGTTAAAACAGCCGAAGGACCATTATTCGGTTTGGCATGGCTTGATATCTCCACAGGGCATTTTCGGGTGGCTAAATCTACACAAACGCGCCTTTTGGCCGACATTATGCGCGTTGAACCGAGCGAGATCGTTGTATCGGATACTCTGTTCCAAGACGAAAGCATGCGCGGGACATTCGACATATTAGGAAG
>CAJQOR010000136.1 GCA_905479965.1 uncultured Rhizobiaceae group bacterium
TTTTACGAAATGCTGTCATGAATGCTTGTCAAATTTATCGGGGTCCAGAGATGGACCCCTTTTTTTGTTCAAATTTACCTGATGTTCTGACTATTCAGTCAGTACGCGTTGCGGTGGGAAGTTGATCGTCACAAGTGTGCCTTCACCCGGTGCAGATACAATATCAAAGCTCGCACGATTGGCTTCAGTCATCGCGCGGGTTAAGGGTAGTCCCAGACCTGTGCCATCTCCGCGCTGGCGCGTTTCATGACCAACTTGCCCGAATGGCTGCATGGCGCGTTCTAGTTCTGACCGGTTCATGCCCACACCATTATCTCTGATGCGCAATAGCACATTGCCCGATGTTTCAAGTGAGCTGGAAACAACGATCTGACCGCCTGCGGGTGTGAAACGAATAGAGTTCGATAAGATATTGAGCAAAATTTGCTTGATCGAACGTTTATCTGCGACAACAGAAGGCACATTTGACGGCAGGCTGGATCGCACAATAACACGGTTTTCATTGGCAATTTGTTGCATTAATGACAAAGATTCTGTGATTTCGTCATTAAGCGAAACGGCTTGAAAATCGAGATCTTGTTGGCCCGCTTCAATTTTTGAAATGTCCAGAAGATCATTAACGATATCTAAAACATGACGACCGGACTTGCTGATGTCATGCGCATATTCATTATATCTTGGGTGTCCAACAGGACCAAAGCGCTCTTGCGCAATGAGATCTGAGAAACCGATAATCGCATTTAATGGCGTTCTTATCTCATGGCTGACACGTGCTAGAAAATCTGTTTTGTGAGAACTTGCTGATTCAGCTTGAGATTTGGCTGATTGAAGTTCTTCTTCGGTGTGTTTTGCGTGACTAATATCGCGCAACACTGCACAATATCCGTCCGAACCTGATAAACGACCCATGGTCATGGAAAGTGGCATCGTACCACCCGTGGATACGCGCCCAATGATCTCACGACCATCGTTTAACAGGCTTGATACCCCAGGGCCTGACATTGCATTGACATAATCAAGCACAGAATTCTGGCTTTCAGCTGCAAATAGCATGGCAAATGGTTTGCCGGTCGCATCATCAGAATTATAGTCAAACAGTGCGGATGCTGATGAGTTTAACGACTGTATTTTACTCTCGTGATCAATGATGACAACACCATCAGTCGCAGTCTCCAAAATAGACGCAAGGTCAGAAATTTTAAGTTTTAAACGCTCATTCTCTTCCGTTAGATCGTCGTTTATTTCGTCTGTTGGCAAATAGTCTTCAGCTGCATCTAATAATGTAAAGCTGAGTTCTAGAACTTTTTCATCATTCCACTGAGTTGATCTTAGTTTCATATCAACAGGAATTGTTGTGCCTTCGGCAGTTTTGATAAAGTGGTTAGCCTCAATCTGTTCAGCTTCAGGATCGTTCAAATCTCGCCCAGAATTGTCGCCGCCAGTATCTTCATCACCAGTATCTTCATCATCATTATCTTCAACATAAGTTTCATCACCGAGCAAGAAGTCTATCCCACCCAACTCTTTCAACTCTTCAAGGTCTTCATAACCGGTCGCGTCAAAGAAAGTTTCATTTGCAAAGAGCAGGTTTTCGCTGTCGTAGACAATTAAAGCTGTAGCATTTTCAATATGGTCTTCTGTTGCATCGATAGTGTGGTCTTGATCATCATGCTCATATGCATTGTGTTCAATCTCATCTTGGTGATCGACCTCATGCTGATCGACCTCATGCTGATCGTCCGAACCAAGGTCTCGTGTATCAGTAAACGTAGCTGTTTCATCCTGCTCAGACGCAGATGGCTCATCGCGCTCCAAATCAACCTGTTCCGATGTCTCATTTTGATCTGAGTGATCGTCATCTTGGTTACCATCATCAGATGATAGTTCATCAGCGGGGTCCATAAAGCTTGATGTGATCTTGTCATCAGCATCGCTGAAATCAGATTGCTCGCTATAATTATTGGCTTGATCTGAATTTTCACCAATCCCACCGAGTTGTTTTCTAATTTCAAGGAAGGCGTCTTTCTCTTCCTTTGTAAGTTCAGCCCGCGCTTCTTGGTGTAATTCTTCCAGCTGATTAATTTTATCAGCTGACCGGCGCTTGGGTGTATCTGATGTTTCTACGGCTGGGATTTCACCACTGAACGGATCTTCATGGTGATCAAGCGGTGCTTCCTCGCGTGTCTCATTTTGAGTGTCATCACTATCGTCAGCATGGTCGTCTTTATTCGTATCACTGTCTAAAATATTAGTTTTGATAACGGATTTCGGCGTTGTTTCCAGCGTTTCAATGGTGTCATCATATGAGCCGTTCGTAAGCGCAAAACCAATTGATTGCGGATCAGGCGTCGCTTCTTGCAAACGCGCAATACCAAAGCCGCGATAGCCGTCAAACAATCTATCTCTTGTATAGGTTGGAAGAGCTGCTAGATCGACAGGCACAGAAAGATCTGTACCTTGAACAGGCCACATGACCGTTTTTCCCGACCAAGTATCGCGTCTGCGAATGAGGTCGACAATTTCCTCGCTTGGATTGAGATTAAACACCAACGCGACATCGGCAAATCGGCGTCCTAAGATATCCGCAGCATTTGGACCGATCGCTTCACCAAGTTCGGGCGAAATTTCTGTGAAAATACCCGCAGCATCTGTTTTCCAAACAAAGCGAACAGCACGTTGCTGACGGTCAAATTTGAAATCTGCATCTGTATTTTGAGCATTCTCTTCGCTGATTTCCCCTATCTCAGTTTGCTCTTTTGCTTCAGGAGATGTTTCAACAATTCTGAGAGCCGTTTCTTTGATTTCTTCTTGGACATCGGGCTCTTCAACAACACCATCATCAGGCTTGAGGAATGCGTCGATAGGATCTTCCTCATCGAAATCTAGATCAGATTTTGTATCATCACCGTCAATTGGATCATTCTTGTCTGTTGGCTCATTGTCAGTTAAATCCAGATCAATCACATTTGTATCGATATCTTGTGTCTCAACGACGGCAACTGCCTCTTGATCATCAGGTTCTTGGTTGATCGCGGTATCATCAATTGCAAACAACAAATACATATCCGGGTTTTCAGACAAATGGCCAATGGCAGCAGGAAGTTCACCTTTTGCTGTTTTTAGACGCCGCTTGATGAGGCGATCATCTTCTGTAGATACATCCTCACTCATGGCGCGACGTTCAGAAAGCGAAACATCCAATGCATAAAACTGCTCGGTTGCACCCAAGATTTGCCCTTGTTTACCTAAAACAGCAACGCATGTTTCCCCATCGTCAAATCCGGAAATGATATGATCAACGTCAAAAATTCCGCGTGCAGATGCATTACCAGTATTAACGATCGCCAAAATCGCCTGTTCACCCTGTGGAAGCAATATTAACTCAAGTGTTAGATCTAATTCGTTACCTTTTTTAGTGGGCAAGATTTGTAAATTTGCACTTTTAATAACGTCATTTGCGATAAGTTGCTGCGCAGTTTCGCGTAACTTTCTGCGTGTTTTTTTGCTGTCGATAAAACCATCGTCCATAAAGTCATAGATCGTTTTATAATTGAAGAGTTTCGCAGCTGGGCCGTTTGTCCATATAATTGTATTAAAGTCAGTTGATACAATTGCTAACGCATCCCCATCGGTGAAGCGGTCACGGATTGCGGCATGTACAGCCAAATCGATAAATGGATACAAAATGTCCGTCATATTAAAACCTAAACGACTTTCTCACGTCTTTTTACTCTTTACTTTGGCAATTACTATCGTGTTGTCATCGTAAGGTCTATAAATACTGGGTTCCGCGCGCTTCATTTATTAAAAAAAGGTTAATTTTGTGCACTGCAACAAAAATGTTGCAATGCACAATGAAAACTACTATATAACAATCAAGTTCATGAGAGCATTCGCTCATCAAGACCGCTAACCGAATTTAATGGAGCATATTATGGTTGCTAAGAAAGCCACAAAAACAGTTGAAGCAAAAGTAGAAGCACCTGCAAAAAGCGAAAATGTTGTTGCATTTGATCTAAATCAGGTTTCAGAAACATACCGCAAAGCAGCAGAAACAAATCTTGAACAAGCAAAAGAGAACTTTGAAAAAATCAAAGTTGCCTCTGATGATGCGACCAAAGCAATGGGAGCTGCAATGGACACAGCGAAAACAGAAGGCGCTGAGCTTGGTATGAAAGCGATTGATGTTGCTCAAACTAACCTTAAGAGCTCAATCTCTCACTTTGAAAAATTGATGAGCGTTAAATCAGTTGCAGATATGATTGAAGTGCAGTCAACGTTTGTTCGCGAGCAAACAGAAGTTGTGACGTCACAATTAAAAACCTTCCAGGAAGCTTCAACAAAAATGGCGCAGGATGTTTCTGCACCAGTGAAAGAAGTTGCTGAGAAGTCTTTCAAGTCTTTCAAATAAGTTTTGAGTACGCGTAATGCGTAAGGGCGGGGTATTTTATCCCGCCCTTTTTTTTCCTCTTGCTAAAGTTCGATATCTTTGCAAAAATTTATGTAAGAAATTTAATTGAAGACTTGCAAAATTTTTCGCAGGGAAGTATGTGACGACAGCTCAAAAATATTTTGGGCTTGTGCGGTTGTAGCTCAGTTGGTTAGAGCGCCGGTTTGTGGAACCGGATGTCGGTGGTTCGAATCCACTCAACCGTACCATTTCTTAATAACTCTCCAAAAATGCATTAAACCAAGCGCCGGCCTTTGGTTAATATATTCTATATGAATATGATTAATGCCGAGAAATTGATCATATTTTCGAGTGTTAAGCCCTGTTTACTGGCGAATTTACAATAAGTTAACCATGCAATTGGAATTCGCAGAAGTAAATGAAGTGTTTAGGAAATCGGCAACCTTTTAACTCATATATTAGCCACGTTCCATGAGGAGCAAACCGCATGA
>CAJQOR010000137.1 GCA_905479965.1 uncultured Rhizobiaceae group bacterium
CACAGCTTCTGCCACTGCTTCTGCGCGCGACTTCGTCGCAGTTTTGTTCATTATACTCGTAATGTAGTTATTGACCGTATTTCTGGAAATACCGATGATCAATGCAATTTCATCACTCGTTTTTCCTTTTGCTATCCATGAAAGACATTCCATCTCTCGATCGGTTAACTCAGCTTGATTAGTATCCGCTGAACCAGAAGTAACAAATTCTGCTATATGATAGGAGCAAGCAAGAGCGGCATCACGAAGGCGTTCTTGCGCGATCGATGTTCCGGGTGCAAACAAGAATAAAAGAACGAATTTCTGCTCACCGCAGGTGAGCGGTAAAACGCACACTTGTTTCGCAAACTGTTTAGGTATTCTGAACTGTTCACTGGCATCGAAAAAGCTGGGTTCAAATGCTGTTCGTGGTGGAAGGTTCTCCACAAAATCAGATCTCTCTGAAACAATTGCCTGACCCAAACTCTTTGCTAAATCGTATGGCCAGTTGGAGCTAATAACGAAATTGTCGGAACCATCGTTGCGCAAAAGTAGGTAGGCGCTGCTGCTAATAAATTTGCAAGCAATATCTAATCCGTCGCTGATATGGTCTGAAGTTGCACTGTTGCAAATGCGCTCGAAAAAATCCCCGCGGGTCATCACTTCCACACCTAAGTCGTCAATGGTGGTCGTGTTCTCAAGCATTACAATTCACAGCTGCCCTTCGACTTCATGTTATCCATTGTCTGCCACGTGACAAGATAACCATTCCCCAATTCACAGATCAGTTACCCGATGCTGCAATTTCGATTAGATCGTTCCCTTCCCGATGAAAATACCCTTTAATGGATCTACTCATTCTTCAATTATCACCAATAGAATTACTAAAATCTATAGGTATCTTTGAGTACTTTACAATTTGAATATGAACAATAACACGAATCGAATCATTTACTAGATGATACAACTAATAAATCAGCAAACTTAGTTTTATTTTTTATAATTTTTATAATATAGGAATTTTAATCCAAATTTTTTAACAATGACTGAATTAGGATGGCGGATATCAAAATATTCACAATAAAATCAACATACTGATGGATTATAATTTCTTTTTTTTCATAAATAGGCAGGAAAGTACGTTTATTTTTCTAAAATATCACGATAAGTGAAATGGAATTTAGCGTTAAAATACTAATTATTTAGTATAATATCGAATCACCTGACCTGAACCATCGCGTTATTTGAGATGCATGATACCATCATTACTTGAGGTATTTTTTAAAAAAAAGTTTTAAATATAAAAATGAAGACATATATTTAGAACTATGCGGCGTCTGCAACAGCCCATTTACGTAAGACTTTTGCCGCACGTTCTTCGCTGATTTCGACCATTGAAGAAAGTCTCTTTTCAGGACCACCCTTCACACGTCCTGTGAAACTCATACCTTCTTCAATAACAACGCCATCACTGCCACCGGCGTCACCACCAAATTCAGTATCCGCATCAAAACCAAAGTCAGCGCCAAATCCTTCCATGGATGCGGGGCCGCCAGGCATTCCATCCATACCACCAGTACCGGGAGAGAAGTCTGGCAGTTCCAAACCATCGATATCTTCAAGGCCAGCAATAGCATCGCCACCAGATGCACCTGCAGCGCCTGCAGATGCGCCACCACTTAAGATCGGACGGAAACCGAACCAGACTAACAAGAATGCGACTGCGACGAATGCAATGGCATTGATAATGGTGCCAAGTTGCGCCATCAACACTTCCATAAAACCACCGGAAGCTATTGTGTCAGCAAGCATTTCGGTTGCCAAAAACTCCATTGTGGTGAGTTTGATTGCGTCACCACGTTCGATATCCAAACCAGCTGCAGTTGCAATGACTTGTTGTAATTCAGCTAGATAATCATCAATTTGTTGCTGGGTCGCGTCAGCACCCAACATTGCTTTCACTCGCGCGTCATTAACGACGACAGCAATAGAGAGCTTTTGCACATCATAGCTATTGCGAACAGTCTGAGTGACTTTTGAGTTGATCTCATAGTTTGTCTGCTCTTCCTTCCGCTCTGCAAGCTCGCTCGAAGAAGGTGAATTGCCACCCGCTGCAGGCGTTTGATCAGGAATGTTTTGCTCAACCGTTGCGGGCGCATCCGTTGTGGTAGAATTAGATGTTTGGTTCTCACGCGTGACACGCGTTGAACGTTCGACACGCGATTCAGGATCAAACACAGTTTCCTGAATTTGCTGCGTATCTGTGTTAACTTTCGCCATCACACTAGAACGGAAATTGTCAATTCCAAGGAAAGGCGACAATGCCTTATCGATATTATTCTCGACTTCGTTTTGAACGATTTGGACAATCGACATTGAGCGATTAAGCGTGCTGTTGGAAAAATCATCACCAGACGCAAGCAGTTTGCCGGTGGAGTCTAACACGGTGACTTCGTCTACAGAAAGACCTGGGACGGATGATGCGACCAAGTGTCTGATGGAATCAGCTGAGCGACGAGCAACCGCATTACCTGTCCTAACCATGACAGATGCAGATGGTTTTTGTTCCCCGCTTCTGAAGTTGCCGGTATCAGCCATAACAATGTGAACACGCGCTGCATTAATGCCATTAATCTTTTGAATGGTCCGGGCAATTTCACCCTCAAGTGCGCGAACCCGTGTGACCTCTTGCATAAAACTTGTTAAGCCCAGAGATCCCACTTCATCAAAAAGTTCATAACCAGCGCTAGTGCTGTTAGGAAGTCCGCGCTCGGCCAGAATTGCCCGCGCTTGCAAGGCGGTGCCCGCTGCAACTTTGATGCTTGCGCCATCAGAGCCAACTTCATAGTCGATACGCGCTTCGGAAAGCGCGATACCGATAGAATTAATATCGTCGCTTGTAAGCCCAATATATAAGGATTCAGTAGCGGGTTTGTTTAAAAACAATCCTGCTGCGATAATAAGAATTACCGCAAAAGCACCTATACCGCCTAATGCAGCTAAACGCCCTTGTCCAAGTTCAGATAGGTTTTTACCAATCTGTGATAATTGATTGACCAGATTCATTCCACAACCACTAAAGAGATCACAACGAACCCCAAGTTAGTTGCTGAAACTTGCGTGAGTATGGCGCTTTGAAGATCTTGAGGCCGAGGACAGGCTTTATAGATCTATATTCTAGTATAAATTTATAGCCAAGCGACTGCTATTAAAAAGAAAATCCGATTTTAAAAGAAATCTAGATCACCAGAAGCTTTTTCATACGTATCGGCAGAAACAGCTGGCTCCACATCGGAGGACAATCGCTTTTTCAAATCAGATAGCGTGATCAGGTTGAGCGCCGTTGTGATATCAACAAGATGATCAGCACATACATCATTGGATACTGCGTCAACAAAATCCGCCAATCCACGCGCTTTCTGGACTGCCAAATCAATACCTTGCAAAAGCTTCATATGCTCCATCGCATCGACAGCACTTGCAACTTTTTCGCATTCAATCATCGGCTCGAGTCGCTCAATGAGCACGGCTACATCCTGCATTTCTGCACCGACCCGGGACAGTATTTCAGACAACGGTTCATGAAATTCACCGCTATTTTTTTCTAAAGCATTTGACATATACGCGTCCTCTACAAACTAATACTCAAAATTTTAATCAAAAGAATTCAATATCATCCTTAGGTGCAGCAGCTGGTGCAGCCCTTGGGATAGGTTTACGTTCACGCGCGACAGCACGTTCGGCTTCATTGCCATTTAGTATACATTGGCGTGCGCGGCCGCTCACCGGCCAATATTCTAATTTTCGGCCGTGATCACCGCCAACATTTGTCCCCACAATCACGATGCCCTCATCCTCAAGAAAGGATTTGGCAAAGATTGCATTTTTCTCGCCGACATTAGAAAGACCGGGTATAGTCTTGCCACCACCGATTATCTTAGCTTCAATACGATCACGACTGGCACCTTTTTTCAAAAGACCATTGATCAACAACTCCATCAAGTGAACACCGTAGCGAGCGACTTCACCACCACCTGCTTGTCCACCATCACCGGGAAGAAGGAAATGGTTCATCCCGCCAACTCCGGCAACTGGATCACGTAGGCAAGCAGCGACACATGAACCCAGGATAGTAGATAACACTACTTCTGGGTCATCAGTGACCTGATACTCGCCTTGAATGACGTGAACTCGTTTACCCCGCGCTTCCATGTTCTACAGCGCTCCAAACACTGCTTCAATGGCAGCTTTCATTTTCTCGATCGTAAATGGTTTGGCCAGAACATTGTTCGCACCAAGTGCAGCGGCTTTTTTTACAAGCTCGCGATCACCTTGTGCGGTTAGCATGATGAAAGCAGCACGCTGTGTCGCTGGATTTTTACGAACACCTTCTAGGAAACCTAAGCCATCCATATTCGGCATGTTGAAATCTGAGATAACAAGATGATGTGGTTGGGTCTGCATAATTTTAAGACCTTGCGCACCATCGGCCGCAACCGTGATATTTTGGAAACCAAGCGATTGCAACGCTTCTCCCAAAAGTAGGCGACTTGTTACTTGATCATCAACGATCAGTACTTTTATTTTTTGTGCAATAGACATTAGGCTACCCTGTCCCTTCTTACTGCAGTTAATTTATATATTTGATCTGTGATTTCCCCAATTGGGTGCTGTGTTTCTACAGCCCCAATCTCGAAAGCAACCTTTGGCATCCCGTAGACGACGCAAGATTTTTCGTCTTGGCCGATTGTACGAGCGCCTGCTTGACGCATTTCTAAAAGCCCGCTTGCGCCATCGCGTCCCATACCTGTTAAGATCACACCGACGGCGTTCTTTCTGGCAATTTTTGCTACAGAGCGGAATAAAACGTCTACCGATGGGCAATGCCCAGATACCGGATCGCCTTCAACTAAACTGATGCGCGGCGCGGTTTGATTAACAACTTCCATTTGTCGTGAACCACCAGGGGCGAGCAAAACTTTACCCACTTCAAGACGATCCCCATCTTCTGCCTCTTTAACAACAGGCGCAGAAAGTCGGTCTAGTCTGTTTGCAAAGCTACCGGTAAATGCCGGTGGCATATGTTGCGTAATAACAGTTGGCGGACAGTTTTCTGGAAATTTCGAAATAACCTGAATAAGTGCTTCCACACCACCCGTTGACGAACCAATTGAAATGATTTTTCGCGCTGGAATATAATTTTCATAACCGGTTTGCTTTTCTGGCTGAACGGTTTGCGGCGCAGTACTTGCATATGACGTCCGTTTTGAACGGCCAGCAGCTTTAACTACATCTGGCAAGCCCGCAAAGGGAGAGGTATCATCAGGACTTGGCTTACCAATGCAATCAAACGCACCGATTTCGAGCGCTGACAAGGTAGCTTGCGCACCGCGATGTGTCAGCGTTGAAACCATAATGACCGGCATAGGTCGCAATGTCATGATTTTTTCAAGGAACTCGAGGCCATTCATATTTGGCATCTCGATATCAAGCGTCACCACATCAGGATTAAGAGATTTGATCGCGCCGCGCGCTTCCATTGCATCACCAGCTTCACCGACAACCTGAATTTCAGGATCAGCGCTTAGCACGACACGTAAGAGGCCTCGCATGGTTGGCGAATCATCGACTACAAGAACTTTGACTTTATTGAGCATGATGATCTACCCCTCGAACCTAAAGGCTGTGACGCCTACATTGTTATAGCGAGCTTTCGCAGGTCCAGATAAACGTTCGGAGTGACCAATATAAAGATACCCATCCTTTGACAAAACGTCTGAGTAACGTTGCCAGATTTTTGCCTGAGTTGGATCATCAAAATAGATCACAACATTTCGGCAGAAAATGACGTCAAATTTGCCTTTAAATGGCCAATTTGCGATGAGGTTAAGCTCTCTGAAGGAGATTAAATCCTTCACGTGATCTTTTACCTGATATTTACCCTGACCTAAATCATTGAAATATTCTTTTTGAAATTGTTGTCCAACAGGCTCAATGGCTTCAGTTGTATAAATACCTTCACTGGCAGAAGCGACAACTTTTGGATCGATATCTGATGCAAGCAGTCTGAAATCGTATTTCGCAGCGTCTGGGAACATCGATAAAATCGTCATTGCCAGTGAATATGGCTCATGTCCCAATGAACACGCAGATGACCAAATTCGCACGCGTCCACCTGCCTTCGCTCGGCTCATCAATGCAGGCAATACATCATTTGCAAGATGCTCAAAATGATGGCGCTCACGATAAAACTTTGTGAAGTTTGTGGTCAATTGCGAGAGCATTTCACGGCGCTCCTGCGCACCACGTTCTGAGCCAACCAATTCGCAATATTGTCTAAAACTGGAAAGTCCAATTTTTCTCAAACGCTTGGAAAGACGTGAATAAACGAGCGATGCTTTGCTTTCGTTTAAGAATATGCCAGCATCAGCGTAAATCATATCAGCAATATCTGA
>CAJQOR010000138.1 GCA_905479965.1 uncultured Rhizobiaceae group bacterium
CTATTGCGCAAGAAGATCAGTTGGAAGGGGCTCTGGCAAACAGCGATTGAAACCGGTCATATCACAGCTTCTATTTTGTTCTTGATTTTGATGGCTTCTTTATATAGCCGGATGCTTGGCTATGCAGGGCTGCCAAATGAATTAAATGCATTTTTACAAGAATATAATTTTGGCTTTGTAACCATTATGATCATCTATGTTTTATTGATGCTCTTTTTGGGAACAATTTTAGATACTGCATCTATCATTTTAATTGTTGTACCGCTCTTTTTAACGTTGATTGAATCCATGGGGTTGAGCCTTGTGTGGTTTGGTATTGTCACGGTTATTGGTGCTGAGATTGGGCTTCTAACGCCACCTTTGGGCATTTCATGTTTCGTGATTAAAGCAACATTGAATGATCCGAAAATCTCTCTTAAGGACGTCTTCATGGGCGCGTTTCCATTTGCAGTCATTATGTTGCTCGTTCTTATTCTCATTATTAAATACCCAGTTCTGTCCGTTGGGATCTTGAACTAAAAAATTGGAGGCCTTAAATGCGCACAGTCACAAAAGATACAATCACTCAGGCATTTTTGGATTATTGCGAACCAGAAACAGATGATCGTTTGAAATTTATTCTGGACCGCTTGGTTCATCATCTTCACGACTTTGTTCGCGAAACGGATCTTTCTCATGAAGAGTGGAGAAAGGGTCTTGAGTTCTTGCGGTTCACTGGTGAGATGACAGATGATGAGCGCAATGAATTTGTGCTTTTGTCTGACGTCCTTGGGCTTTCATCACTGGTTGATATGGTGCATTCGCCTGAGGGGGTGACACCTTCTAGCGTGCTTGGGCCTTTCCATATTCTAGGTGCGCCCGATCTTGCCGTCGGTGGCGATTTAAAACGTGATAATGAAGGTGCAACGATCATTGTTGAAGGTAAGGTCACTGATCCTGATGGAAATCCGATTGCTGGTGCTGAAATTGAAATTTGGCAAACTGCAGATAATGGCCTTTATTCCAACCAAGACAATGCGCAACCAGAATATAATCTGCGCGGTCATATGACTGTTGGAGATGATGGTGTCTATAAGCTCACGACAGTGCGCCCTGCGCCATATACTGTGCCGATTGATGGCTCAGTTGGTGAGATGCTTAAAGCCACCGGTCGTCATCCATGGCGCCCGTCGCATTTGCATTTCATCATCACTGCACCTGGATATCGCTCGCTGGTCACCGAGGTGTTCCCAAGTGATGACCCGTATCTTGATAATGATGCGGTCTTTGGTGTGCGCGAAAAGCTCATCATGGAATATGTTGAGCAGACTGATAAGTCTAAAATTCCGGCAGGATTGGAAATTGGTGAGAATGTAACGATGCCATTCTTCACGGTCGATTTCGATTTTGTACTTGGAAAAGAAGATAGCTAAGCTCTTAAATCAATATGGTTGGCTCGATCATTAGTCAGCCATATTTTCCTTCAAGAAATTGCCTGTATTATCGTAATGACTTATGAGTAATCTAGCAGCTAAATCTTCATCGCGTGCTAAAACTGCATCGCAAATTGCACCATGTTCTGCGGTAACATCCCGCGTTGGATAAGCTGCTTTACCGGAGAGTTGACGATATCTTACATTCTGATCATATAATTGGTCACAGAATTTTAACAGAAAACTAGATCCACAGGCGGATATCAGCGTCATGTGGAAATGCTTATGGCGTTTTTCCCATTCAACATTTGCAATGAAATGGTCGCCATCTTCTGTGCGTGGAACGCGTGATAAACGATAAGTGGCAAGCACAACCTGTTCTTCCCACCCGCTTTTACCGTTTTTGATGGATTCACGTAATGCTCGCTCTTCTAACCAGCAACGTGTTTTTAATAATTCTTCAAATTCATTTGCGCTGACAGATGCAACACGAAACCCGCGTTGATCCATGCGTTCTACAAAGTGATCTGATGTTAAGAGGCTAAGCGCTTCGCGAACCGGGCTTGAGCCAACCTCATATTCCTGACGGAGCTTTTCAACCTTCAGTTTTTGACCTGGTTTGAGAATACCTGAAATGATGTCATCTCGCAGCCGCGAATAAGCGCGGCTTGTCATAGATTCAGATGTTGTTACATCACTATGACTTGTGGCGGTTGCTTGTTGATCCAACTCAACGATTTTTCTGTCCACGGTTTTCAAATCAATGCTCACATCTTGTCAAAGGTTTAGACTTGTTGTTATGCCCAATGCATAGCGTCATTTAGATTGCCTAGGCAATATCATTGATAACGGTTTCCAACAAGATCAGGTTATTGTGGAAGCTTTTTGCTGATCGACTTATTGCAGAAGACGTAAAAATCTCACCCTTCTCAACAAAGCCTTCGTGATTCTTCTCAATTTCATTGAGGCGATAGCCATAATTTACCATCGCGCCAAATGAGTTTTTTAAACCCGCGTTAGAAAGATCCGCTGGCCAATTTGTGCGTTCCAATCTTGCACCATTCCCTAGGTGAAATTTTGCCACTGAATCAAGAGGCAGGTCATTTCGATCTTTTTCAAAGGTAATGTAATAGGCGATTGCGGAATGTACGGCAGAAGACATAGTGGCGATTGCATTTTCATCATCCAGCCATTCGCCCTGTCTTAGCTCTAATAGAGCTGATTTAATGTCGGAAGGGAAGTCAACCGCATCATGATCGAGGATAGAGTTGAGCCATCTTGAAAATCCTGGAATTGGTGAAAGAGTAACGAACTCTTCTAACGCAGGGAATGTTTCGCGCAAATCCTCAACTACCTGTTTGATTAAGAAGCTTCCCAAGGGGATGCCTCTTAAGCCTTTTTGGCAGTTGGAGATCGAATAAAAAGTTGCTGTTTTAGCTGTTTCTACGTCCAAAAATGTGCGTTCATCTTCCAAAATAAACCCAATTTCTTGTGGTTTTTCTGCGGTTAAGGCAACCTCGACAAAAATAAGCGGTTCTTCCTTAAGGCGTGGATGAAAGAAACCATAGATATGACGATCAGGTGGATCTAGTCTTTTGCGCAAGTCGTCCCACCCAGACATATTATGTACAGCTTCATAACGAATGATCTTCTCAAGGATCGATGCAGAGCTAGACCAATCAAGGCGTTTTAGATTCAAGAACCCGCCATTAAACCATGACGTAAAGAGCTTCTTGAAATCTGTATCAACATCTTTCAGACTTGGATCATCCTTGATGAACTCTAACAAGTCCTCGCGCATTTTAATTAACAAAAGTGTCGCGTTATCAGCTTGGTTGAGTCTTAGAATAAGGCGTCTGCGCATAGGTTCGCTTATCTCAGACAAAAGCGCCAAATTGCTATCGGAAGGGCTATCTAAGAATGCCTTTGCTGCATTAACGGCAAGATCGTGTGGTGCAGAAAACTCGCTGAGCAGTGCCTTAAAGAATAAGAATTTTTCATCTGGCGGTAGATATTGATAACAATCCAATATCTCAAACGACAGAGCGATGCCGGAAGCTTCGCCTTTGCTGGATAAAAGCTTGTGGCATAATTCAATAACTTTTTTGCCAGTAACTTGTCTGCGATCTTCGCGAGATATACCAATTATGTTCCGTCCGCGGTGGGCGACAGCTGATAAAAAATTAGATATAGCAAAAGAATTTGGCATCATAAATCAATAATATCGATATTTTTTGAATTATACAAGTTCCTATTTTCCAAATAATGAGACTATTAATTTTATACCTAATCTAAAATATTGATAATGTTTACAGTATGTTAATGAGATAATTACGATGCAGTAAGTAAATTTATGTCGGAAAATTTGATCAAAAACAAATAAATACGTCTTTTAAAAATATTGATATTTTTGGTTGAAATCCTAAAATATATGTGAAAAATAGTACTTAGAATTTAATTAGATAGTCCACACTAACAATAAATTGGAGATAAATGTGCGCGAGGATCATTTTGAAGACGGCAAATACTGGGTAAGTCCGTATAACTTCGTGCCAGAGGTTAGAAAATCCTTAAACCTCCCTGAAAAAGTGGAAATTCATGATGCAACACTGCGTGATGGTGAGCAGACGCCTGGTGTTGTTTTTTCAATAGATGATAAAATTGCCATAGCACAAAAGTTAGATGAGGTTGGGGTGGAGCGTATTGAGGCTGGAATGCCTGCGGTATCTGCACAAGATGAAGAAGCCATCAAACAAATCTCTAAACTCGGTTTAAAGTCTCGCATTTACACGTTTGCACGCGCAATGAAATCCGATATCGACAAAGCGTTAGAATGCGGTGCGCATGGAGTGATTATTGAAGTGCCAATTGGCTATCCAAAACTGGTCACTCAATTTGGATGGACATGGAAAGACGTTTTGGCCAAAAGTGCGCCTATTATACGCTATGCTCAGGAAAACGGTTTGCACGCGGTGTTTTTCCCCTATGACACAACACGTGCACGTGCTGATGATTTGGAAAACCTTTGCAAAGGCATCATGGCTGAAGCTCCGCCTGACTCAATTGGTATTGTCGACACTATGGGGTGCGCAACACCTGAAGCCATCAAATATATGGTGCGTTGGGTTAAGGAGATGACGTCGCTCCCGATTGAGATCCACACACACAATGATTTTGGCATGGGTGTTGCAACAGAGCTTGCAGCTGTCACCGCAGGCGCTGAATGTGTGCATAGCTGTGGCAATGGCTTGGGCGAACGCACGGGTAATGCAGCGCTTGAAGAGTTGATGCTTGGTCTAGATCTTCTTTATGGTTATGATACGGGTTATCGCTTGGATAAATTGCCAGAATTAGGTGATTTATTATCAAAGCTTTCTAATATCCCAATTCAGCGAAATAAACCGATTTTGGGCTCAGGCAATTTCACACGAGAATCTGGCATTGGCATTAATTTTGTCATGCATGACCCTCTTGTCATGTTCGGAACGCATCCTGCGCTGACAGGACGTGTTGGTGAAGTTGTTCTTGGTAAGAAAAGTGGTAAGGCGTCGATCCTTTACAAGCTTGAAGAACTAAACCTTGGCGCTGCAAATGATGAACAAGTTGCTGAAATGTTGGCTGAAGTTAAGAAGGCCGGTATTCAAAAGCGTGATATTCTTGAAGATGCGGAATTCACTGCAATTGTTGAAGGTGTCCGTTCAAGTTCAGCGGCTTAGTTCAAACTGATATTGGAATGTTCACATGGTGGGTAAACAGGACATTCCAATTCTTTATCATTCTAAAACCTCTGTTTGTTCGCAAAAGGTTCGGCTGGTGTTAGCTGAACTTGATGCGAAATGGCAGGGGATTTTTCTTGATCTGAAAAAAGGTGAGCAGTTCCTACCCGAGTATTTGTCTATAAATCCAAATGCTTCAGTTCCGGCATATATTGATGGTGAAACCTGTATAACGGAATCCAATGATATCATTATGTATTTGGTTGGAGAAAAGTTCAAAAGCTCTCACCTGTTGATCGATCCAGACAAGTTTGATGATGTGAAATCATGGTTAGATGAAAGTGTTCGTTTTCACACAGCTGTTCATGTCTTGACAACACTGTCATTAAACCGGGAAAAACTACTCTCTTTGTCACCTGAGGAATTGGCAGAAAAACTCAATCAAATTCCAGACAAAGCTCGTGCACATAGATTATATGACGTTGTACAAAACGGTCTTGAAGGGATTGCAGCAAGCACATCTGTTATTTATCTTAAAAACATTTTTCAAAAACTCGAGACGCAATTGCAAGGCGGTCAGTTTCTTTGTGGCGATGGCATAACGCTTGCGGATTTGGCGATATTACCGTTTTTAATGAGAATTGAATTTCTGCAGTTGAAGCCGGATTGGTCTGACACAAAATTTGATGCGGTAGATGATTGGATTGAAAGACTAAAGCAACGGCCTTCATTTATAAAAGCGATTGTGGATTTTCATAGCTCCGAAGCGCTCGAAAAATATAAAACGCATGGAACGCCAGTGCGCAAAGAACTTCTGAAATTATAAGAAAAGTATCAGTCAGTGATCACTTAATTATTACATCGATCAAATTGGTTTCCATAACGTTCAAACTTCATAATTGCTTCACAATTTTATTCGAAACCCTTCGCATTGATTTGGTTCAAATGAATTAAGCCTTTTGCGGGGACATCTTCTGGGAGCTAATCATTAGTCGCTAAACCTCACCTCTTCAGTTTTAAAAGGACCCTTATCATGCTAAAAAAAATCCCATTGGCTCTATCACTGTTCGCATTTTTAAACGTTACATCTGCACACGCAGAGAACGTTGAAATTTATCTCACAGACATCCTTGATAACGTGCAGAACGGTTATTGCCTTGATATCGCACGTGCACAAGGCGACAAAGCAAATCCAGATGACGGATTGCAGGGACACACATGCTACAGTCCATCTGGTGAACTTGGTGTCGATCAAGCCTTCGATGCGGCTAAATTTTCAGATGGTGTTTTGTATATGCCTGAATTTGATGTTTGTGCTTCAGTTGGCTCAAATGATGCTGGCACTTCAATTGATCTTGCCGCTTGCGATGGCAGCGCAGCGCAATCCTTTAGCTTTTCAGGCGAAGGTTCAATTGTTCCAGCCTCAGCAGAGGGTATGTGCTTGACGCTTGCAGAAGCAACGAGAACCGGCCGTAGTGATGCAAATCAGATTAAGGTTCTTGGCCTTGAAGCTTGTAATGAAGCGCAATCAACATACCAAACATGGTCAGTTCGCAGTTCTGCGAACTAAGTCTTGGTTCGTTTTTCTATTTGCCTGAACGCTTGTAATTATGCGTTCAGGAGCAATCTATTATAACATTGATGAAATTGTGCTTGTAAGAACTTTGAATTACCGCGTAAAACTTATGCTGTTGGATAGGTGGTGTAAGCATGGAAAATAAATGGAAAACTCTCTCAGAAGATACTGTCTTTGCAGCTGAACCCTTTCTTAAGGTCGTGCGGCAGAAAGTTCAGATCGATGAGACGCGTGTCATTGACGATTTTTACCAAATACATCTGAGACCTTTTGTTATTACCGTGCCGTTTATGGAAAATGGCAAAGTGCTTATCATGCGCCAATATAAGCACGGCGTTGGTAAGACTTCGCTGACCTTTCCGGGCGGCTTTGCTGATGAGGGGGAGGCGCCTGAACAGGCATGCCATCGCGAGCTGTTAGAAGAAACGGGCGTTAAAGCTGCACACACGCATCTTTTAGGAACGTTCACAGACAATGGAAATCAACGAGGTTGTGTGGGGACTTATTTTATCCAGAACGGCTGTCATAAAATTCAAGAGCCAGATTCGGGTGATTTAGAAGATATGGAATTGCTTGAAATGAGTGTTGAGGACATCGATAAAGCGTTGTTTTCAGGCGATATCGCCATTACGCACCATGCTGCAGTTTGGTCAATGGCTAGGCTGCATTTGAATATTTCTACGTGATGGCCTGGTAAATAATGCTGCATGATGGTCTGGTTCGGCCACTGCGCAGCCGAACCATAATTTTTAGATAAAGATCATCATGTCGTTTTGCAACGTGTCTAGCTGACAGTCTTTAATATTCAGACATTCATCATCACTATATTCAATGGAAACATTATTGCCGTCTTGAATTGCAAGATCCATAAGTGCATCAAAGCCTGCGATTTCAAAACCTGAGAATGTAAGCGTGTCATCAAGGCCAAAGTCATAGACCCAGTCGGTACCTAGGTTTTCTTCAGAGTTTGTGAAAATGAAGTTATCTGATCCGCCACCACCGATCATTTTATCATTACCAGCTCCACCTTGAATATCATCATTGCCTGAACCGGCATTGATATAGTCGTTGCCTTCATCACCATTGATGGTGTCATTGCCTGATCCACCATAAAGACGGTCATTGTTTTCACCGCCATTTAGTGTATCAGCGCCACCACCACCAACAAGGCGATCTTGGCCTGAACCACCATTGAGCTCATCATTACCAGAGTGGCCATTGAGCGTGTCGGCACCTGATCCACCGTTAAGTACATCATTACCGCTATTACCGTTCAAGGTGTCATTACCTGAACCACCGGAAACAATGTCATCGCCTGACCCGGCTGACAACGTATCATTGCCTGAACCACCATCCATTGTATCAACGCCTGACCCACCAATTAAGATGTCAGAACCATTGCCACCGTTTAGCATATCATCGCCTGACCCACCGTTTAGACGGTCATTGTTGTTTCCGCCGTACAGTGTGTCATTACCGGAATGACCGTTTAACTCATCTTCACCGTCATTTCCGTGGAGTTCATCGTTTCCTGAATTGCCGTTGAGCTCATCATTGCCGTTACCACCTGCAAGGTAGTCTTGACCTGAATTGCCATTTAGAACATCGTTTCCGTCATTGCCGTATAAGATGTCTTCACCGGAGTTACCATTTAGCTCATCGTTTCCGTTACCACCTGACAACATGTCGTCACCGCTGATACCGTAAAGCGTATCATCGCCGTCACCACCATAAATGATGTCATCATCTGGCAGAACACCGCCACTTCCCGATGATTGTGGCAACATGCCAACAACGTTTTGCTGACCAATCTGGACAGAAATCACGGTGTCATCAAAGTCTTTGTCACCGCCGCCGTAAAGGTCTTCAAAACCGATTAAGACTTCACCGCTGACTGTATTTGCACGTCCAACAACATGACCAAATTCATCGGGGTTTGGTTTGTAATCGTTGTCGGGCGTACCAATTGAATGGAACAGTGAATAACCGTATTGGCTGCGAACTGCTGTTTCAGCACCATTTGAATCGAGATGAAATAACTCGACACTACGATCTGCGGTTGATCCGATATCACCATCGGCGTTGCGCAATTCAAAATGGCCTGTTTCTGCTGACAACGCTTCGCGGTTTAGATAGCCTTTTCCATAACCGTTGGACACCACAAAGAAACCCAGTTGGGCACCTTCTGACACATCAAATTGGGCATTGGATTGGCCAGGAATTAGATCCCCACCGCTGCCTACTTTGGATGCATTTGGAAACAGGATTTGAACGTTTGAAAACGATCCATCTGTACCAATTTCATAAACGCCCAGGGCGTTGCGGAAACCCGCACCTTCGTCAAGGAAGGTCACTGTGGCTTGTGTTGATTGGGAGATTTTGAAGTCTCCCATATCGATGTATTTTGGTTTTCCATTACCATACATCGTGTCATTTCCACCCTGGCCGTAGAGCGTGTCATTTCCGGTTCCACCGAAAACTTCATCATTTCCACTTAAGGCTTGGATGACATCATCTCCACCGGCACCAGACAGAACTTCTGACCGCCCGGTTCCCCGCATGTTATCGGCTAAATTTGTACCAAGCACCGGGGAAATATTCATACCATCGTATAGAGTCATATTATATTCCTAAGTTGTTTATTATTATAGTAAGGATCACCAGCCAATACCTTGGTATGACGGGTGGGTTGGGAGTTCATCGAAAAGGCGCACAAGATCGATGACCTCTTTATTGTTTAAGCGTGCACCTACTTGCATTTGAAATTTGGAATTTTTTTGCGTTACAACCACAACATCGCAATCATCAAGCAACGCGTTCGAATCAGCTGTCATCAAATCGGGTAATTCATCAATGACCTGCTCAAGATGAGGACATACGTGGCGCACATAGTTGAACTGGCCTTTGATTGAGGTGTCTTTACCAATCGCTGGGTCATGTGCACTGATGTCAAAGCCTTCTTTGAGTAATGCAGCGATCACTTCGAGAATGGGGCTTTCACGCAAATCATCCGTACCGGCTTTAAACGCAAGGCCAAGGAAACCGATTTTCTTTTTACCCGTGTGTTTGATCAGATCCACAGCGGCTTGAATTTGTTGTTCGTTGGTTTCTGCAAGTGAGTTCACAAGCGGAAGATCGATACCAAGTTCCTGGCCCAAATGCGCAACAGCGCGAACTTCTTTTGGAAGGCATGAACCGCCGTAAGCAAAACCTGGTTTTAGGTAATAAGGTGATAGATTAAGTTTGGTGTCCTGAACAAAAATGTTCATCACTTCATGGCTGTCGATTTCCAATGGCTTGCAAATTCTACCCACTTCATTGGCAAAACACACTTTTGTTGCGTGCCAAATATTATCGACATATTTGACCATTTCCGCAGCTTCAATTGTTGTGTGTATAATGTTTTCATCAACGGGGTAATAAACCTCAGATAACATCTGTGTTGCGCGTTTATCGTTGGCGCCAATGACTGTTTTTGGCGGGGAATCAAAGTCCGCAATTGCGGTCCCTTCGCGCAAGAATTCCGGATTGAAACAGATCCCAAAATCTTCACCCATTTTAAGGCCTGAAGCTTTTTCAATTTCTGGCACCATGATATTAAGAGTTGTTCCTGGAGGTACTGAACAACGCATGACAACCAGGTGATACTTGTTTTTCAGCTGGAGACCTTTGCCAATCATCTGTGCTGCAGAGACAATATATGTAGCATCACAACCGCCATCGCTTTTTGTTGGGGTGCCTACTGATACAAATGTAATGTCTGTATCGCGAACGGCGGTTGTGACATCTGTAGTTGCTGTAATTAGGTCATCTTTGACACCTTCTTGCAGCAAATTTTGAAGATTTTCTTCGTGAATTGGCGAAATACCCTGTGCGATCTGGTCCACTTTAACCTTGTCCAAATCTGCGCCAATGACTTCATGACCCAAATTTGCAAGACAGGCTGTCGAGACAGCGCCAACATAGCCCAAACCAATGATAGATATGGCTGGTTTTGATTTTACAGCTTTGAACAACTCGACAATATTTTGTTGTTCTGCAACGGGAGTATTGATGTGAAAATTCATTTTATCTACCTTTATTAGTTTGATCTTGTAGATATCTATTCAAGATCCATGCCAACTAATTAAATGTAATAAAAACAATGATTTAACCGTTTTCATGCGTGTTGGTAGTTTGTTGAAATTCGCAGTTTGGGAAGTTTGATTTTGCAATTTGCAATTTGCATTCCTAAACGTAAAAAAAAGCGGGCTGGGGGCCCGCTAATTGCTGAGTTGATCTCAGTTTAGAAATTAAAGTAAATGAACTCTGTCAATCCATTTAATCTGTAAATTTGTATCACCGTTACAAAGAAGATGACGCTGGTGAAGGTTGCCCATTGAGGTGACATTGACCACCTTAATGATTTTAACCTTCCACCAATTTTCTTGACATCGCCAGCTGCTGAAATAATTGGACGATGGCTTCGTGTGATTTGAATGCTGTTTGGTAAGAAGGCAATAATGATAAACATTGCTGCAAACATCATTAGTGTTTGATAAATGCCATCTGCAAACAATGCGCCTGTTGTCATTGAGACCTCTGAACCTAGGCCAACCATCGATGTTAAGACAGCCAATGCACCGGGTAATGTTTCTGCTCTGAAGAAAACCCATGTAATCACAACAGCGAACATTGTTACGGACCAGGCGAAGACAGTATAAACATGTCGACCCAAGACGTTTTTAAAACCAGTGCCAATTGCCGAATTTGACCAGAAATGATTTGTGATCAAATAGCCGCCGTGTAGTCCGCCCCAAATGACGAAGTTCCAACCTGCACCATGCCAAAGTCCACCCAAGAGCATGGTGATCATCAAATTACCTTTGCTTCCAAGCAAACCTGAACGATTACCACCCAATGGGATATAAAGATAATCACGCAGGAAACGAGATAATGTCATGTGCCATCTGCGCCAGAAATCAACGATGCTCAGCGCTTTATATGGTGAGTTGAAGTTCATTGGTAGGCGAATGCCAAACATGAGTGCAAGACCTAGTGCCATGTCGCAATAGCCAGAAAAATCGAAATAAATCTGGAATGTATATGCGATTGAACCTGTCCAAGCGGCAACCATGGTTAATTCTTGCCCCGTGTCAGCTGCTGTAAACACAATATTTGCAAGCGGTGCAACGCTGTCAGCAAGGACAATTTTTTTGAAAAGTCCAATCGAAAACAAAGTGGCACCCAACAACAGGTTTGTCACAACTTTGTTGGAGAAGTTATTCATAGTAAATTGTGGGATTGTGTCCTTTTGCATCACAATAGGACCTGCAATCAATTGCGGGAAAAATGTGACGAAAAGGACATATCTTTTAAAGTCACATTTCACGAGTTTGCCAACAAGCGTATCATGCAAAAATGAAATCTGCTGAAATGTATAGAACGAAATCGCAAGCGGCAGGATCAGGTCCAAATGAGGTATTGAAAGACCCGCAACGGAATTGACGTTTTCAATCAGAAAATCTGCGTATTTAAACAGCCCTAATGTTGCCAAATTCACAGCCGTGCCAAACGCAAAGATCATCTTGGATGCGTTTTTAACCAAGGCTTTGTGAACAAGGTAGTTAAACCCAACTGAACCAAGAAGTAGCAATAAGTAATACGGGTTCCACCACGCATAAAAAGCAAGTGATGCTGTTATCAGCCAAAGGATAATTCCTGTTTCGAGCTTAAGTGCGCGAAGCACTAGATAAACAAGCAGCACAGGGGGTAAAAATAAATAGATAAATTCCAGAGAACTAAAAACCATGACGCTACTCCTTTACTGCAACTTTTAATTCAGACACGCCGTCGATCTCAGCTAGAATTGCTGCGGACCCTTCGTGTTTGAGTTTGACACCGCGCAAGGCAAAATCTCGCGCTTTGTTGATGTTTTTGTTGACAAATTTGCCAGTGAGATAAATTCGAGCGAGTTCTTCCATCGAGCCTGCATGCCCGGCGGCGGCACCTTGTTCAAACCAAGCCATTGAAGCTGCAACGGGCAGATTAAATTGATTTTGAAGATGGAGCCTGCCAAGGGCTGTCATCGAGCCTGAATATCCTAAGGTTGCGCTTTTCTTCAGCATTGAAATGATCGCTTCAGGATTTGTAATTTTGTTTTGGTCGAGTTTCAAAAGCGCTAGATCATGCATCGCTGCAGCATCTCCAAATTTAGATGCGCGTGACAACCAATCACTGGCCGTGTTTAGGTCTTGTTTTAAAAGATTTCCTGTTAAATATAACCGACCAATAGAACGTGCAGCGCGTGCATTTCCAGCGCTCGCAGATTTTTCCAGCATTGGCAAAAATTCGACAAGCGTGGCTTCTGCCTCTTTGGCGTTTCCTTTCGTGGCTTCAGTGCCATTTTGAATAAGTTTGATGAGCTCAAGTGCACCCGCAGCAGATCCTTTTTCCGCTGCAATGCGGTAATGACGTGCTGAACGTTCGATATTTACATCAATACCAAGACCACGGAGATAGGCTTTTGCAAGCTCTAAATGACCTTTGCGAAATCCCCATTCGGCTGATTTTCTAAACCAAACAAAAGCAACTTTCTGGCATTCTTCTGTTGGGAACATTCGATAGATCGTGCCCAATTCAAATGCTGCTTCTGCGCGCGATGAACCTTCTGTATTTGTTGCTGCAATCAAAAGATCATGCGCTTGCAAAATATCATGTTCTGTATCGAGGTTCCGCAATAGAACACGAGCTTTATCATATTCTAAAATGTTATCAGGTTGAACTGATATTTCGATATGAGCGGCATTGTTTGCGGCATTGTTTGCGCCATTGTCTGCAAACATGCCTAACTCGTCAGTCTCGGACTTGCTATTTTGCAAGGTAGATATTGGGTTCAATTCTTCAGCCAGTGTGTCACCGCTCAATACCTGATGTGTGGCAATTGTTAAAGACACAACTGCAATAATGACAGCTGTTGCAACAACCCCTAAAAAGATAAGTTCTATCCGTGTTTTAAGTGTCATAACACCCTCCAAACTCGACAATTATTGGCGTTTGTTAGCGCGATTTCATCGAAGACTTTCGTAGACTTTTTATCATTTTCAGACGGTGAGCATTTGATCATATCTGACCGTTTGATCGCGAGCTTTCTCGCCGCTGGGTCGACCGAAATAAAGCCAGTGATTTCGCCAATGATTTTTTTCGCGATTGTTGATTTGAAATGATATGCGTCTGAAAAGTTGTCGATCGTTTTTGTTAATTCGTTTGAATAGTCAAAATCGACGACTGTACCCAATTTTGCCAATTGTATACGGAACTTGTGGCTAGATTTTTCCATTCCGTAGATTGAAATTGTTCGCTGCATATCCTCGATTGTTGGAGGTATGACGAAGATAAGATTTTTGTCATTTTGTTCCGCCCAGTTTGAAATCTCGGTGAGATATGACCAATACTTGCTAGAAAATTCAAAGCCTACCCAGTCAGATTTCGCATTCCTGGTAACCTGATTGGCCATTATTTTTGGTAGGGGCACAAGTTTGTTGCTCGTCGCATATAAATGCGAAACGTTTGACCAATTTTCGATGGCGATAGACGTTTTGATTGGCTTGTATGGATCGATGCGAAAAGACAGTTTTTTATCTAGAATTTGATAACGCTCAGAAACTGTTAGCCTGTTCAATTCTGATTTTAGATCACAATTAAAGCAGTCCACATCAATTTGCGGATCGCTAGGGTCGAAGTTAGACATTGCGCCAAACTCATCTGCCTTGGCTGACATGGAAAATTTCTTGGCAAATGCGTCGAAATTATCAAAAGTACTTTTCTCTTCAACCGACATCATCTTCCATGCTGTTTTAAAGATGCTCCAATTTTTTAAGTATTCAGCCCGATTGTTGACGATGTATTCAGCCTCGGGTACGCGGTTCATGTTGCCTTTATGGTCTTCATCAAAACTGCGCAGTTGAATACCAACGACAAGGTTCTGCACTTTTGGATCGTCTTTGATCACCTGAAAAGTGGAATAAATCTCTGGAATTGTGCCGCCGCCATAGGCAAGATTAAGGGCTTTATCAACGCCAAGCTCGTGCCAATATTTATCTCTAAGTGAACGTGCGCGGCTATCTCCAAGAACGATCGTGTCGAATTGACCTTTTTTGTATTTTGCCAACTTCCAAAGTGGGTAATGTGCTTTCTCAGCGATGTCTTGAATTTTTGTCGTGCGATCGGTCGTGCGAAAAACCTCGTATGGATCAACACCGAAAACAAGCCCTGCAGGTATAGCACCCGCAGTAAATGCAGCACATAAAGCGATTGTATATGACAACGCGTTGATTTTAAGCGGTTTTGATACTCGCATGGTTACACTCCTGTATGTTGTTAATAGTGTTGCAAATTGTGTGCCATTAATTTTATTGATTAAAATCAATAGCTTAATGTTTTTTGAATGATTTGTATGTTGCGAAATGCTAGTAGTATTTTGCAATTTGCGAAGATTTTTCGTTAAAACAACATGCTTAGTAGCTGTTGTTTTGATGGTATTTCGACAAGTTTAGAGTAGTGGATTGTTGCCAAGAAAAGTAATGCAACTGAGATTGTGGTACACCATGCGGCCATCCAATTTCTTGCCGTTTCAATCAGGCTTGACCCGTCCATACCTGCGGATTGGTTGCCCCTGTTTGACCAACGTTGTTTGGAAAGGCGGAAGATACAATAGACTTTCACCGAAGCATTGATCAGCTGATTAAGATATAAGATCCACGAATAGTTCAGTTCCACCTTGCGCGAATAGGTGCACAATATCAGCGATAAGAATAAGCGACTGAGCGCAATGAATATGACGTACGAAATCAGATAATCGAAACCAACTAATACTGCGGCTGAAAGTGCTAGCGCAGGGCTGACCAACATCGTCCACATAGAAAGCCTTTGATCAACCAGACACCACCAAATGAAAAATGGCATTGCACGGGGTCCAAGTGCGATGGCGCGCGACCCATTGCGAAGCATGTTGCCGGACCAGCGGCGGAAATTCTGCACCATGCGGTCCATGCCTGATCCCTCAATGACTTCAATTGTATAGCCCATTGCATCTGGGACATAGAGCATGTGCGCGCCGCTTTTGAGCATGTAATACCATGTGCTCTTGTCGTCGCCAGATAGGAACCTGAAATTACCCCATAACCAATGGTTGAGATGATCAGCTTCTAACAGGCGGATGAATTCAAGCTGTTTTAGGTTTTTAGCGCGGAAGACAGACATGCGCCCCGTTAATGTGAGTACGCGATTTGATAATGCATGCGATTGCATTGCCAAACGACGTTGGGAAAATCGCATTTTTAACCAGGTTTCAATCCATCTTGGCCCGATGCAAATTACTTCTTCGTCTGTTGTGCAGGCTTGTAAGTCTGGATACATTTTGAAAAGTGGCATGCAACGACTGATCGCACCTTTTGATAATACAAAGTCACCATCCATGAAGACGACCAGATCATCGTCGCGAACAGGTAACCGGCACATGGCTCGCAGAACAAGACCAATGGCGGCTCTCTTGCCAGATACATTTTGTCTGATGATACGCAGTGTTACATCGATATTGGCCGCTTCTCGTTCGAGAAAATCTTGAATGATATCTTCATCAAAGCGATCTGAAGAGCCGAGCCAAATTGTACCTGGTACGCCCGAATCATCAATTTCTTTAATGATGGAACGAACCACCATTTCCGTAATTTCACGATGTTCTTTATAGGTTGTCATCATGAAATGCATGTGTCTTGGACGCCAACCGCTATCCCAGATTTTTTGGCCTTTATTGCGTATTTTAGGATAAACGATGCGGCCATAGATCAATGCTCTGACAGCATGGGTAAACCACCAGCCGTAACGCCATATGCCCAATGCACCTAAAGTGAAGGTGATGGTTCTTGTCTTTTCATCAAACAACGCGTTTGGAAATGTCAAAACCAAGATTATGCAGATGGCAAGGTAAATTGAAATTTTTAGCAGAACCAACGGTGTCCACTTTTTCCAACCCTTCTGCCATTTTGTCGGTTCATCTAACTGGCTTGCGATATCATATTGAATTGTCATTGGTAAATACCTCTGCCATTTCTGATACAACATCACCTATAGCGCTATAAATTTGGTTGGTTGAGCGTTTGGAAAACACCACAACAGCAGGCAATCCGGCCGTAATTTGTTGCTCCTCGGTTGTCATTAATTCTAACAATACCAAAGCTGATTTCGCGTCATTTTCGCGCCAAACGAAATTGGAGTACCCGGCATTTATATGGCCGGCTTTACGGTCAATCTTTACAACTTTCGCTGAAATGCTTTTTCCTGTTGATGGAAGGAAAACGCTTGCTTCGTCGTTCAGACCAACAGACATGACTTCTGATTGGGACATAAATGCCTGCACCAAAGGCTGTTCTCTTTTCTCTAAGGAAACCAAAAGTTGGTCTTGTGATAGAGAAGGCAAATCAAGATCTGCGACCTTCATGATGCGGCTTTTAAATGGCGCTCTAATGATCAAACCTTTTTGTTTGTCTTCAATTTTTCTGATCTGGCTATGGACAATGGCCAATGCAGAATTTGCTGCATCGATTTCCAACGTCAGTAAGTCCAGATCTGCAACAAAACCCACGTCCGTCAATTGACGACGATCAGACATTGAATTGATGACGGCTGATTTTTCATAAGCGAGTTCGGCTTCTTTGAGGCGTAACTCCACATCTGATTGGCGAGCCTTTGCATAGGCGAGTTTTGATTGATGTGTTTCGCCCTTGTTATCAAGCTTTAAGAGGCGGTTAACTGTTGATTTTCACTGAGAACTGACCCGGTAAGCCCCATAATTTTCACTGAGAATTGACCCATGTAAAGACACTACCCTGACGATTTTGTTCGGGGAGATATGGAGTGATTGACATGGGATTTTTAAGTATAATACGAAT
>CAJQOR010000139.1 GCA_905479965.1 uncultured Rhizobiaceae group bacterium
ATCAGGCTGACAGATTTCACTCCGAAAATCCCACGCATGGTTTTAGCGCGCGCCGTGATAAATTGTAATGATCTTGATGATATTCGTCAGTTACTAGAGCAGCACCTTTTCTCTGGCGGGTTTCATTATACCATTGCGCAATCTGGTTGTGATGATCTACTTAGCATTGAGCATGGCGGCGGGAATTGTCACATCACAAAGATAAAGCAGCCCACAGGGCATGCAAATCACGTCTCGACAGTCACATGTGATGCGCAACTTATCACCAAATCCTCACGTGATCGGCTGGCGCGCATAGACGCGTTATTACCAGAAAAAACCGAAAACCCGCTTGATATCTTACGTGATAAGTCCGTCAATGGTTTACCGATTTGGCGACGAGACGCCGATGATCCTGATGATGAAAACACCATCGCATCGGCAATATTTAAAATCGGTTCCGAGCAATTATCCTGGGAAATATATTCAGGTTCCTCAAGGGATTTACTGCATTCCGGCTCGTTTGCACAAAACCGTTAGTCGTCCATCTTAAGCGCTGCAATAAAGGCTTCTTGCGGAATATCAACGCGACCAAATTGGCACATCCGCTTTTTACCTTTTTTCTGCTTATCAAGAAGCTTACGCTTACGAGACGCATCACCACCATAACATTTTGCCGTCACATCTTTACGCAAGGCGCGAATGGTTTCACGCGCAATGATTTTACCACCAATTGCTGCTTGCACGGGGATTTGGAACATGTGTTGTGGGATCAGATCTTTCAATTTTTCACACATCGAACGACCGCGTTTTTCGGCAGCGGATCTGTGAACAAGAATGGATAATGCATCAACAGGTTCTGAATTGACCAGGATCGACATCTTGACCAGATTACCATCGCGGTGATCATCAATCTTGTAATCAAAACTCGCATAGCCCTTGGAGATTGATTTCAGACGATCATAAAAATCAAACACCACTTCGTTGAGCGGCAGATCGTAATTGACCATTGCGCGTGTGCCAACATATGACAAATCTGTTTGTAGCCCGCGGCGCTCCTGACATAGCTTTAGGATTGGCCCCAAATACTCATCAGGTGTCATAATCGTTGCCTTGATCCATGGCTCGCGAATTGACGCGATATGCATCACTTCTGGCATGTCAGCTGGGTTGTGCAATTCGATGACTTGGCCATCGTTCATATCAAGCTCGTAAACCACAGAAGGCGCTGTTGCGATGAGATCGAGATTAAACTCACGCTCCAATCGCTCTTGGATAATTTCAAGATGCAAAAGCCCTAAGAAGCCGCAGCGGAAACCAAATCCGAGCGCAGCGGACGATTCCATTTCAAATGAGAAGGATGCATCGTTTAAACGCAATTTACCCATTGCACTGCGAAGATCATCAAAGTCAGCTGCATCGATCGGGAACAAGCCACAGAACACGACTGGTTGAGCAGGTTTAAATCCTGGAAGAACATCATCTGTTGGACGCTTGTCTTCAGTGATGGTATCGCCAACACGCGTATCTGCAACTTCTTTGATGGAAGCCGTTATAAATCCAATTTCACCCGGTCCTAACTCATCAACAGTGACAAGTTTTGGCGTAATGATACCAACCCTGTCCACCGGATATTTTGCACCTGTGCCAATCAAGCGAATGACTTGACCTTTTTTAAGCGTGCCATTGATAATGCGCACCAAAACCACAACGCCCAAATATGTATCATACCAACTGTCAACCAAAAGCGCTTTTAATGGATCTTCGCGGTCACCACCTTCAGGAGGAGGCAAACGATCAACAATTGCTTCAAGGACTTCAGGTATGCCGATACCGGTTTTGGCTGAAATCATCAAAGCATCCGATGCGTCAAGACCGATGACCTCTTCAATTTGCTCTCGAATACGCTCTGGTTCCGCGGCCGGCAGATCCACCTTATTTAGCACAGGCACGATCTCATGATCTGCATCAAGCGCTGTATAAACGTTTGCTAATGTTTGCGCTTCAACACCTTGAGACGCATCAACAACCAAAAGCGATCCTTCACAAGCAGTGAGCGAGCGAGACACCTCATAGGCAAAGTCGACATGACCAGGTGTGTCGATAAGGTTTAGGACATAATCCTCACCTGCATTTGATTTATAATGCAAGCGAACAGTCTGCGCCTTAATGGTAATGCCACGCTCTTTTTCAATATCCATACTATCGAGAACCTGAGACGACATCTCACGATCTGTCAGACCTTCACAGGCTTGAATAAGTCTGTCGGCCAAAGTGGATTTACCGTGGTCGATGTGAGCAACGATTGAAAAGTTGCGGATATGGGAAAGAGGTGTTTTCATGTGTTTGGATTTAAGACGGGAATTGAAAAGAAGCAAGCGGGATTCGGCTTATTTTACCGCTGTCTGCAGGCCAAATCATGATTATTTTCACTATGATCACCAAATCACTGTTTTGATAGGTTTTTTGATGGCTTGAGATTTTTATCAAACCAACACGATTTGCTGCAAAACTATATCGCTGTTATATGGCGTTTAGAAGGAGAACCCCACTTGATCCATATCTATATTGATGCCGATGCCTGCCCCGTAAAAGACGAAATTTATAAAGTCGCAGAACGCTATGACATTCCTGTTCTGGTGGTTTCAAATTCCTATATGCGCATTCCGCGTGAACCATGGATCAAACAGGTAGTTGTAAGCGACGGATTTGACGCTGCTGATGATTATATCGCTGAACGTGCGGCACAAAATATGATTGTGATCACCGCCGATATTTTGTTGGCAGAAAGATGTATCTCTGAAAACGCGACCGTTATTTCTCCCACTGGCAAGCCTTTTACAGAAAATTCTATCGGCATGGCAGTGGCGACCCGGGCCATCATGTCAGATTTACGCGCTGGTGGTGATCAGCTCGGCGGCCCAAAACCTTTTTCTAAGACGGATCGATCACGGTTTTTGTCAGCGCTCGATCAAGCCATTGTGAAATTAAAGCGCGAGCTGGGTGTTTAATTTAAACAGGTTTGCGGCTGTGAAAATCCAAATAGAGATCCTTCAGGTTCATCGGTAAATTAGCCCATGCCGTCCCCGCTCTTTTTCGCGGAACGTCCCAAAAAAGATTCTCGACAAAACATACATCTATACAGTTCTTAACCTCATCACTACCGGTACGAAATTTCATTTCAAGATAATTGAATATCTCAGAAATTTCCTCTTCATGTTCGGTTTTCCCCATCCGGCCATTTATCACATTTGCCAGACTATCAAACCAAACAGCCTTAACCTCGTGTTCGGTACTCTCCCACATTTCCTCATGCTTGATATCAGTCGCGTTTGTTATCTCGCCATACAGCGAACGAAAATCTATATATAAGTCCTCAACACTCATACTTATGACCCATTCCTTGGTCCAACTGATTACTTATCAGAGGAAAGTTCAACACCATTCCATTGAAATTCACCTTTGGAGCCCAGTTTGGCAAAGGGATTAAATGCCACTTCCCAATAGTGACCATCAAGATCGGTGAAATAGCCAGAATAACCGCCCCAAAACGCCTTTTCTGCTGGTTTTATAATGTTCGCACCGCAGGTTTTTGCATGCGCAAGCGTATGATCAACTTCTTCTTCGCTCGCAACATTATAGGCAAGGGTAAATGTTGGTGGACCTTTGCGCTCTATAGCTTGCCCTGTGTCTTCATCCAATTTATCAAGCGGATATAACGCCAATGTCATGGCATGGAGATCAAAAGCAACAATATTGCCCTCTTCTTCAGGCGGCATTTCAGCTGCCTTCCATCCCAGATTTTTATAAAAATCCTTGGCCTTCGCTAAGTTTTTCACACCCAGTGTTATGATACTCACTCTTTGATCCATAATTGACCTATCTGATTTGCCTTAGAAGTTTATTGTTGGGAAAACATGTTTGGCGGATGTTATTTTTTGCCTGCCATTCGCCAATTGAACGTCTTGTTTTAAATCCTGGCAGTCCATCCGCTCCACCCACATCATAGCCTTTTTTCTCAAGGCGCTGCTGAATGGTACGAATGTCTGATCTCAACATCACGTCACTGTTTTTCCATGATGTTTTAAAGTCACCCATACCAAAAACAATTCTATCGGCTAAATTGCCAACAAAAAGCGCATATAGATCGGAATTATTATATTCCTTTATGACGTAGAAATTTGGTGTAACGATAAATTCGGGGCCAGAAACCCCCGCTGGTAGGATAAGCATTCCGCTTTGCGGCATTTCAATGGATGGAAAAGGTCGCCCGCTTACACGCGTTACGCCCTCTTTCACCCAAGACGATAT
>CAJQOR010000140.1 GCA_905479965.1 uncultured Rhizobiaceae group bacterium
ATCAAAAATCTTTATAAAATTTTTGGTAGCAATCCACAAAAGCATCTTGAAAAAGCTCAAAATGGCATGGGCAAAACTGAGCTTATGGAAAATACCAACCACGTGATGGGGCTTTGTAACGTAAACCTCAAAATTCCGGCACGCGGTATTCAGGTTATTATGGGCTTATCGGGTTCGGGTAAATCTACCCTTATTCGCCATATCAATCGCTTGATTGAACCAACACATGGTGAAATCCTCATCAACGGTGTTAATGTCGGAAATCTAAATGCAGAAGACTTGCGGGCCATGCGCGCCGACAAAATTGGCATGGTGTTTCAAAACATGGCATTGCTGCCGCATCGTACCGTCAGCGATAATATTGCCTTCTCCCTCGAATTGAGAAATGTCGATGCGTTTACACGGTCCCAAGCTGCGGAAAAGGTTATTGAAACCGTGAGCTTGCAAGGTTACGGCGATCGGTATCCATCCCAACTATCAGGCGGCATGCAACAGCGTGTGGGCCTTGCCAGAGCGTTGGCCGCTGATCCGGACATTCTATTGATGGATGAACCGTTTTCGGCGCTTGACCCACTTATTCGTCGCGGACTGCAGGATGAGTTTTTGGCGCTATCGAAGGTGATGAGAAAAACAACATTGTTCATCACCCACGATCTGGATGAAGCCATTCGCATGGGATCACGTATTGCCATCATGAAAGATGGTGAAATTGTTCAGATTGGCACGCCTGAAGATATCGTGACAAAACCAGCGGACAAATATGTTGCCGACTTTGTTGCAGGAATTTCAAAACTAAAATTGATCTTTGCGCACACAATCATGCAACCCATCGCCAAATACGAAAAAAATAACGGCAAAATTAAAGACATCGATTCTTGTCCTAAAGCGGATGCAGAGGATGATCTTGATGCACTGGTTGGTCACGCAGTTGGTCAAGATAATCCCGTGGTCATTATGAGTGATGGCAAACCTGTTGGAATAGTCACAAAAGACGCCCTGTTGCGCGGTGTACAGGGGGAAACATAAAATGAATAGCGATCTTCTCAAGCCATTTAAAGAATTTGCCGGTCCGAACGGCGAGTATTATGGCAATACATTTTTAAAAATTCAAAAAGCCACGCTGGGCAAGTTTCATATCAATTTTGCAGCCGTGATCGGTAGCTTTATCTGGGCAGCACTTCGCGGCAATTGGTTCTTATTCTGGATCGGCTTTTTGGTTGATCTCATCGCGCTTATAAATCTTGCACTGGTTGCTAAATACGCCAAAGCAGCGATTGAAAATGCTGACAAAGATTATCTTGTCGTCAGATATGAAGGCTGGTCTGCAGATCACTTGCTGGGCGCTATTCTCGTCTTTATCCTCGGTCGCTTGCTCCTTGGTTGGCTTGCTGATCGCATTTATTACAATCAATATAACAAATGGCGCGTTGATCACGCGGTCAATTCTGGTTCAAAAACATCACGCCTCATACTAGTGGCTGTTATTGCCGCGCTTATCGCCCCATTAATGCTATATCGTTCGAGCCAATTTGCACCGGATGCCCGCACATGTATTAAGCAAGATCGTGCGATTGCAAAAGGTGAAACTGTTCCATTTAAAAATAAATTTGATTGCGCTGTCATTGGTGAATTTCCCACACTGGTTTGGTTGGATAGACCTGATGAGATTACCTATCCACGCGATGAAAACGGCAACCGCTTCATTGAGCGCAAGCCAGCGCGCGATGGTCTACCCCCGCTTGATTTAAACAAATATGCAGCGCAAGCGATTGATGATGGTATTGGATATTTAACTGCATTTTATGGCTTCTTCTTCGATGGCATCACCACCTTTTTAAGAACCATGCTGAATATGATCACAGCCGTCTTTGTCGGCACTCCATGGATCATTGCCATGGGGGCAATCTTAGCGATATCATATGTGCTTGCAGGTACTCGAATAACCATTTTTGTCGGCGCTTCGCTTGCTTATCTTGCGCTGTTCGGATTCTGGCAAACTGCAATGGACACGCTTTCGCTCGTTGCAGCATCATCCATTATTTGCGTCGTATTTGGTCTACCGTTAGGTGTATGGGTTGGCAAATCAACCCGTGGTCAGAGTATTGTCACGCCGATTTTAGATATCATGCAAACGATACCGTCATTTGTGTATCTTCTTCCCGCGGTGGCATTTTTCTCAATTGGCAAACCACCTGGCATCTTAGCAACAGTGATTTTTGCGATGCCACCAATGGTTCGTCTAACAGCACTAGGCTTACGCCATGTGCCTGAAAACACCAAGGAAGCTGCACTTGCATTTGGAGCAAACCCAAGGCAATTGCTGACCAAGGTCGAGCTACCTCTTGCACTACCTTCCATTATGGCAGGGGTTAATCAGGTCGTCATGATGAGCCTTTCCATGGTTGTGGTCGCAGCACTCATCGGTGCTGGCGGCATGGGCTTCATCGTAACAGAAGCTCTTGCTAACACGCGCACTGGCGCTGGTGTATTAGCGGGGATTGGAATTGCACTATTGGCCATGATGGTTGATCGTGTTGTTCAAAAGGCTAATCCAACAGCCGAAAAATAACGAACGACGTCATCGGCAGGCAATGATCTGCCAATGATCTAATTAAAATGAGTTATAAGGGAGATCATAATGAAACTCATCAAAACACTAACACTTGCAGCAGCTCTTACTGCGTCTGCATCAACATTTAGCTATGCAGCAGATGCAAAAGTTGCAATCTCTGACCTTAACTGGACAGGTGCAAAAGCAATCGCACACGTTCTTAAAGCGGTTATCGAAGGCCCTCTGGGTTCTGAAGCTGATATTATTGAAGGTCTTTCCGACCAATCCATCATCAGTGCAGGTATGGACAAAGGCGATGGTTCTGCGGACGTTTGGACAGACATGTGGATGCCGAACCAACAAGGTCCTTGGGACAAATACATTGTTGAAGCAAAATCTGTTGCACACAACAAGCCATATCTTGGCACACAGCAAATGTATGTTCCTGCATACTTGGCAGACAAAATCAAAAACTTTGATGATTTAAACGATCCAGAACTTGCTGCGATGTTTGATACTGACGGAAACGGCAAAGGCGAATATTGGGCAGGTGATGCGTCTTGGAAGTCTACCAAAATCTGGCAAGTAAAAATGAAGGACTATGGTCTGACTGAACTTTGGGAGCCAAACATCATTTCAGATGCAACATTTAAAGCTCAGCTGAAATCTGCCTACGGCAACCAAAAACCAATCATGTTCTACTACTGGACACCAGAGTGGATCCACGCGGCATACGATCTATCACCATTGAATGAGCCAGATGGAACAGAAGGCTGTATTGATCTTAAATTGGACGGTGAAGACTGGCTAGAGGCTTCAACGGCGTCTTGTAAAACACCTGATGCTGAGATCTTCGTATCTTACTCAAAATCATTGGAACAGCGTAACCCTGCGGCTGCAAAGTTCTTGAGCCAAGTGCAGTTTGACCCAGCAACAGTAAACGACTGGATCTTGAAAATTGGTCGTGATGAAATGGATCCACAAGATGTTGCAGAAGAGTGGATTGCAGCAAACTCAGACATCGTAGACGGCTGGATTAAATAAGCTTTCAACTCAGATTTGTTACAAGCCGCCGGAACTGAGTTTCGGCGGTTTTTTCTTTGCTTGTCTGATTTCCATCTTATAACCACTACTTCTTTCATTTGCTCTGTATAATGAGGCAATGTCGAATCGAACATCTTCCTTTTCCGCTTACTTGCAAATCCTTATCCTTTGGGTAATCGGACTAACAGCAGCCATGCAGTTTGCAAAACTGAGTTTAACCTTTAATGTTTTGCGCGACGCCTATCCTGACGCGGGATCCAGCTTAGGCCTTATTGTCTCAATCATCGGATTGGTGGGGATTCTCTTTGGATTATGGGCCAGCGCGGTCGTATCCCGTTTTGGCTTCAAACGTCTCTTAATATACGCTCTTTTCTTAGGTGCTGCTTGCTCATTTTATCAAGCATCCCTACCAGATTTAACATCGATGCTGATAAGCCGTGTGATTGAGGGATTTTCGCATCTGGTCATCGTGGTTGCAGCCCCCACAATGATCTCAAACTTTAGCCCCGAAAAATTCAAAGGCGCAACCATGACCTTATGGAGCACTTTTTTCGGTGTAGCCTTTACGATCACATCATGGGTGGGATTACCCTTCCAACAGGCCTATGGAATTGATAGCTTCTTACAAGTACATGCGAGCGTTATGATGGTCTTAGCGATCATCGCCTATATCTATCTGCCAGAACTAGACATCAAAAACTCTGCGCCTCGTGGAATGGGCATGAAGGGCTTAATCAAAACACATTATGATGTTTACCGCTCACCATATGTATCCGCCCCTGCTTTCGGCTGGTTATTTTACACACTGACCTATGTCTCGTTACTGACAATACTACCCGATTTATTTACCCCACAAACAAGCGCTTTTTATCTTGGCCTATTACCGATTGTCAGTATTGGGGCATCGCTTTTTTGCGGCGTGTTCTTACTCACAAACTACAAAGCGGTCAATGTTGCGATCTTTGGGTTTATTGGATCAGCAATCTCCATCAGCCTATTGATGACAGGTGTACAAATCGAATTCGTCGCAATCTCAATATTTGTGATGTTGGGTATTATTCAGAGCGCAAATTTTGCCTCGATCCCGGCACTTAATTCAGATGTCAAAGATCTAGCAAATGCAAATGGAGCGGTCGCCCAAATGGGCAATCTAGGTAACACTACAGGCACGCCTATCTTGCTCTCTGTTCTAGCGCTTTCAGGCATGAGCGGTCTGATCATATTGATCACACTCATCTATTTAGGTGGCGCTATAGCCCATATCTGGTTAGCTGGAAAACGTGCAAAAATGAGTTAGGCTAGAGCCATCAAGCCATAAGTCACCTGAGCTGCGGTGAAGTTCCATCCGTCCATATTTTCAATCGGTGCAAGTTCAACGACATCCATACCAATGAGATTGCGTCCTTTTAAGGCCGATTTGACTATATGGATGGATTGAAAATACGATACCCCACCAGGAACTGGTGTACCTGTTGCAGGCATTTGTGATGGGTCTAAACCATCCAAATCATAAGAGACGTATATATCCTGCGGGAAATCATCGGGTAGCTTCACCTCATTGATATTACCAAGGTATAGCTCTTCGGCATCAATGTGGAAGACATTTAATTCTACCCGGCGATCAACCTCTTCACGGCACAAAGCACGTACGCCAAACTGCGCCAAACGCGTTCCTTCATCACCCAACAACTGCATCACCGATGCATGGGAATGTTTTTCGTTCTGATAGGCTTTTCGTAAGTCCGCATGGGCGTCAATTTGCACAATGCCAATAGATTGCCCCAATGCGCGTTCAATACCTTTCACAGCCCCATAGGTCAAACTATGCTCACCACCAAGTGTGACAGGTATTTTACCAGCTTTCACAGCGTTATATGTGCGTTCGCTTAGACGATCCATCACTTCAGGCAATGGTCCAGAGCAGTCAACACCAGGCTCTGTAAAAACACCTTCCTGACATGGCTCAATACCAAAACACAAACGCTCCAACTGATCACTTGCTTCAAGTATCGCAGAAGGTCCTTTACCTGTGCCACTACCATATGAAACGGTGCGTTCCAACGGCATTGGAATAACGCGGAATTTTGCCCGTGCTTCGTCCCGCTCTAAATCGGTCAGTTCGCTATCTAAGAAACAATTGGGCATTTAAGAAATCCGCATCAAAAAGTCATTATAGGAAAATTCACGAACCATGCGCAATGCGTCCGATTTCGAATTCCAAATAGCGATAGCAGGAAGCGGCACGCCATTAAATGTATTTGTTTTCACAAAAGAATAATGCGCCTGATCCAAAAACGCGATACGGTCGCCAATTTGTGGCTCGTTCTGAAAACAATAATCGCCGATGACATCACCCGCCAAGCAAGAAGGACCACCCAAGCGATAAGGTGCACCTTCATCAACTTCATTTAGCATTTGTGGTCGATAAGGTGCTTCAATCACATCAGGCATATGGCAAGTCGCAGATATATCTGTAATCGCAAGTTTCATCTCATTTACAGGTAGATCAAGAATTTCGCCAACCAAAATACCTGCATCAAGTGCAACGGCTTCACCCGGTTCTAAATAAACGTCTAACCCGGTTTCTGCGCGGGTATTTTTG
>CAJQOR010000141.1 GCA_905479965.1 uncultured Rhizobiaceae group bacterium
CTTCTGGCAGCTGAACTTGCGGCAAATCCCCAGTGAAAACGAATGCGTTAATTCCCTACGAATTTCACCAAAGCAGACATGATCTTTAAGCTATGTAAGTTCCGCCTTTGGCCCATTTCGGAAATTTATGCAATTTCTTCAATCAACGAGATTTCGCTTCAACAATTTGAACCCACTTTTCAGCATACGTTTTAAAATATTGAGAGGCTTCACATAATTCCACGCTTAAAACCGATGGCGGTTTATAATTTTCCAAAGTTAACAACGCTGCACCAACGCTCGTTCCTGTACCTTGCGATGGTTGCACAGGAGATGAAGTGGCCGTCGCCAACATATCGCAGTAAAGCTTGTTTTTTGAAAAAGGACCTTCGACGATATTCTTGCCTTTGGCACCAATCAAAGACAAACAAGATGCAGTCATCAAGGCGAGATAAAATGACACTGCAACATAATATTGACCGTCACTTAGGGATGAAGGTTCAAAAGTCCAGTGGTGGTCTTGCCCCTGAAAAGGCCCAGAATTTTGCATGATAGAAGGGAGCAGCATCACTTCGTTTTGTAAGACAAATTCTACATCTTCGGGATTAAAACCACCTTTTCGATTTGCCATTAGAATTTCAAACTCGCGGCCACCCATAAATCGGGCTGATGGCACCGGCTCGCCAAATCCATTCACGTTCATCAACGTGTCACGCTCTGGATCAAGTTCAATTTGTGCGCCGCCAATCGCCATTGCGATAACCCAGGTTCCCGTGGATACGACACAGAACGGCGCATCTTCCATGATTAAATGTGGCAAGAGTGATGCGTTTGAATCATGAATTCCGCAATAAACAGGCACATTCTTTGTCAAGCCTGTTTGCAAAGAAACCTCTGGTAATACTGCCCCTAATAGATCACTAGCTTTAGCCACTGGCGCCATCTTATCGAGCCAGCCAAGTTCGTGAACCATTGACGAATACTTGCCCTGTTCGGGATCCCATAAATCTGTATGACAACCAAGCGACGTTAGCTCGTTTTTTAAAATCCCAGTTAGCTTGTAACTCCAATATTGGGCATAGGTAACAATATGTTTGGTTTGTATTTTAATGTCTGGAAAGTTGCTAAACAGCCAGAATATTTGCGCACCTAGATTCAGGCCGACTGCGAGCTTGGGTGATCCTGTTTCACTAAATTTTGGACGCACGTTGTTATATGAAGCGCTTGTATTTTCTAGGCCCTCAAACTCATAATCCATGACAGGTGTGACAAGCTCCCCATCATCATCAATAAGCGCACAACACGCACCATGCGTTGTTACCGAAATGGCTTTGATATCAAATTCTATTGCGTATTTTGAAAGAGATGAAATGATGAATAAGTAGATATTATCGACGTCAAAATGAGGATAAGGTGGCGAAGGCAGCACTTGATTTGGTTGTGTAACGACAGCGACTTCTGTCAGCAATTTTTCATCAACCAACGCAACTTTAGCATTGGTCTTTCCAATATCAATAACTGCGATGACAGAGTTCTGCGGCATCCCGTTTAATCCATATGAAATACAAGTTTTAGATCTTCTGCGATCGGTTCATTCTGATCATTGGTTGCCATAATGTCTGCCATATGCGCCCACCATTTTTTCATGATATCTGTATTTGGTAAGTCAGCCATTTTATGGTCCTTACTCCGCCATAAAACACCGAAAAGTATATTCGTCTCTTCATCTAAAAATATAGAATAGTCCGAAATGCCCGATGCTTTTAAAAGTGTAACAAGTTCGGGTAATATCTCATCGTGGCGCTTTTTATATTCTTCAGCCATTCCCTCATTAAGGTGCATCTTAAAGCCGATTTTTTCGTCTTTGATTGTCATGCTTTTAGCCTGTTTTTAATCTTGCCAGCGATGATTGGCAGCGCAATAACAAAGATGAGCAAAGCTCCGATAAATATGGACATCACAATTCCAGGAACGTTGAGCAAGCCTAAACCAAAACTGATGAGGCCCATGATAAATGCAGCAATGAATACTCCTTGAATTGCTCCAGACCCACCTAGGATTGAAATGCCGCCTAATACCACCATGGTAATGACTTCTAACTCCCATCCTTGTGCAATTGAAGGTCGGGTAGAACCAAGTCTTGATGTGAGCAATATCGCAGCAATACCAGACATTAATCCGACCAAACAAAACAGGATGAATTTAATGCGTTTCACCCTTACGCCGGAGAATTGAGCAGCTGTTGCGTTATTGCCAATCACAAAAATCTGGCGACCAAAATTGGTTTTGTGCAGCAAAACGAAATAGGCCGATGCAACCATTAAAAATAGTACAAACTCAAACGAGATTACCCAGACCACATAGCCTTGTCCGAAGAACGCAAATTCTGGCGGATATCCATTAAAGGCCTGGTCTCCTAAAATTATAAACGAGATCCCTCGGAAGAATGACATTGTGCCAATTGTGACGACAATCGAAGGTAGACCCAATCCGACCACAAGTGCGCCATTAAACGCTCCACATAGAACACCGACGAACACACCAACCAATACCAATTCGCTTGTTCCAAACCCGAGTTGTAAACATAGCCCCATAATGGTCGATGAAAGGGCAATGATTGCGGCTACAGATAAATCGATTTCGCCAGAGATAATTAATAGCGCCATTGCAAACGCGATGATGGCCTTTTCAGTGAAGTTAAATGTCGCGTCGGACAAGGACCAAGCCGACAAGAAGTAGGGTGACATAAACGAATTTAAAATAAACAAAGCAATCGCGACAATAAGCAACAGGCTTGGCCATGAAAATACTGCCAGCTTGAACGGGCTTTCAAGTCGATCTGCAATATGACGTGTTTGAGGTTTTAGATCACTCATGATTGCACATTGCGATCTTTCAAAATTATTCGTTTGCCTTGTTTCTGGCTACTTGCATTTACGATCACGGCAAGAATGATCGCGCCACCTGAGATGGCCATTTGCCAAAATGGTGATACGCCAATAACCGGGAGCGCATTGCTGATAAATCCAAGGAACAAAGCTCCCAATACCGTACCAACAACGGTTCCAACCCCGCCTGCTATTGAAATGCCGCCGATCACGCAGGCAGCCACGACAATAAGCTCATAGCCTTTGGCGACTTCAACTGATCCAATAACATAACGCGATACCCACAAATATCCGCAAAATCCGGACAGGGCACCAGAGATGCAAAACGTCATAAACTGAGTTTTGCCGATGTTGATGCCCGTATACAATGCGGCACTTGGGTTTATGCCGATTGCGTAGATAGACCTGCCGGCCGACGTGCGGGTCATAAAAATGAAAAATACCAGAACAATAATTATTGCGTACCACGACAATGCCGGTATGCCCAAAAATTTAACGCGGGTGTACTGAATAAAATTCTCAGTAAAGGCATCGGCATTGACCCACTTACCGCCGGCAAGAACGAAAATAATTCCGCGATAAATTGTGAGAGTTCCAAGTGTTACAACAATTGACGGAATGCCAAGCCACCAAACCAGACTTCCGTTGAAAATACCCATCAACAATCCGCAACTTGTAGCGATCAACATTAAAACCGGAACGGGGATTTGTGGGTATGCTGCATTAATCAATGCGACAATCATGCCTGACAACGCAAGGTTTGAAGCCATGGAAAGATCAATAGATCTTGTTAAGATAACAGCCATTTGCCCAAGCGCTAATATGATAAGCATCGAGCTATCATTAAATATCTCAATCATCTTTTGACCAGATATAAACCCAGGTGATCGCAAAGTTGTGCCGACCACCATCAAAGCGATGATCAATGTTAGCCAAAACTCATGATGTCGATGGATTGATCTCATACGACTTGCTCCTCAATACCGGCAGCAGAGCGGATCAAGGTTTCTGCGGTTAAATCTTCATTGTTTTGGAAAATGTCGGCAATTAACCCGTCACGCATCACTATGATACGATCACTCATTCCCATCACTTCAGGTATTTCAGATGAAACCATAATGACGCTTAAACCTTCAGCAACGAGCTCAGCCATGAAGGAATGAACGGCTGCTTTGGAACCGATATCGATGCCCTTTGTTGGCTCATCCAGGATGATAATGTTGGGTTCAACAGCCAGCCATTTTGCGATCACGACTTTTTGCTGATTGCCACCTGATAATGTTCCCGCAGTTTGGCTTAATGATGCAGCACGAAGGTCAAGACGTTCGGCGTATTTTCTCGCCAATGCAAACTCGTTTGCCATTTTTAAGAAACCGTTTTTTGATGTTGTATGCAAAGAAGGAAGTGAGATATTTTCAACAATCGGTAGATCAAGTACAACACCCTGTTTGCCCCGTTCTTCTGGCAAATAAACGATGCCCGCATTCACTGCATCTGCAGGTCCTTTAAGGGTGATCACCTCACATGAAATTCTAAGTGTTCCCGATGTCGGTTTGGTTATTCCAAATAACGCCTGCATAAGCTCGCTGCGTCCTGCGCCAACCAAACCATAAAAACCAAGTATTTCACCTTTGTTAAGCTCAAAGTTGATGTCTGCAAACTCGGTTGCGTGATTATAGTTTTCAACATGAAGCACAGGGGCGCCAATGGATGCATTACGCTTGGGAAAAATCTGATCAACAGATCGACCAACCATCATTTGTACAATGTCACTTTGTGACGTATCGGAAAGCATTCCGCGACCGACCATCTGGCCATCTCTAAAGACAGTATATTGCTCTGCGATTTTATAAATCTCATCAAACTTATGAGAGATGAAGAGGATTGCCTTGCCGTCATTTTTCAATTTATCGACCAGCTTAAATAGGTCTTCAATTTCCTTATGGGATAGCGCTGCAGTTGGCTCATCCATAATGACAATATCTGCCTCAACGGAGAGCGCACGAGCAACGGCGACCAAGTGTTTGTTTGCAATTGAAATTTCTTTTAATTTTGTATGAGCATCTATATGCGCAGCACCTATGTCATTAAGAATGTCTGTCGCGTCAGAATAGAGCTTTTTCCAATCGATGGTTTTAAGTTTCGTTTTTGGGGCGTGTCCAAGGTAAATATTTTCAGCGACACTCATCTCATCAAACAAAACGGTTTCTTGGTGGATTGCTGTAATACCATGTGAAAAAGCATCATGCGCAGATCCGAGAACGACTGCTTTTCCATTGACTGAAATTTCGCCTTCATCAGGTTGATAAATACCGGTCATGGTCTTCACAAGCGTAGATTTACCCGCACCATTTTCACCAATGAGCGCTGTAACTTGCCCTCGATAAAGTTCAAGCTCTACGTTTTGCAAGGCCTTCACCCCAGGAAAAGACTTGCTAATACCAGATAGTTTTATCACTGAATTTTGCATAGTGAGCTCGATGAATTCGACAATAGCAGGATTGATAAGAAGACAAAAGAGGCGACATTAAAGTCGCCTCTGATAGCGTCAAATCGACTTAGTAGATTTTGGAGAATTCTTCGATGTTAGATGCATCAAACTGGAATGGTGCTGCCATTGCGGCCGAACCTGTGTCATCCAGTGTGATCTCACCGACCGGGCCCAACGAGAACTTAGAACCAGCTTCGGCTTTCGCACCCTTAATAAGCTGGTGAGAAATCTGTACCGCTGAATAACCAAGATCAATTGGGTTCCAAAGCGCAACAGCTTTTGATGAACCATTATCAATGAACTTTTTAAACTCTGATGGAAGCGCCAAACCCGTTACATTCACTTTGCCGATCAAGTCCATATCAGTTACAACTTGAGCTGCCGCAACCACGCCGACTGTCGTTGGAGCTATAATAGCTTTCAGATCAGGATGGTTTGCAATCAACCCCTTTGCTTCATTGGTGCTTTTAACAGAATCGTCATCACCATAAACAACAGAGACTAGGTTGATATTCGGGAATTTTGTTGGAAGTATTTCCTTTGCAGCATCAATCCATGCATTTTGGTTTGTCGCAGTTGATGAGGCTGAAAGAATAGCAACATCACCGCCTTCTGGCAGAAAATCAGCTGCGAGTTTGATGATTGTTTCACCAATCAATCCAGTATCAGATGGATTGAGATGAACCATGCGACCTTCTTGTGCGACACCTGAATCCCAAGAAATAACTTTAATGCCTCGATCCATGGCTTTTTTAAGGGCAGGAACCAATGCATCAGGGTCATTCGATGAGATCGCGATTGCGTCAACATTCTGAGCGATCAATGAGTTCACAATCTCAATTTGCCCTTCTGCTGTTGCTGCTGTTGGACCGGTATAGATAACTTCGACATCTCCAAGTTCAGCGGCTGCCTTTTCAGCTCCTTTGGCGGCTGCATCAAAGAATCCATTGCCAAGAGATTTAACAACAAGCGCAATACGCTCAGTCGCTAACGATGGGCTTGCAGCCAGGGTGACGGCAATTGCTGTCGTAACAGCCAGTTTTTTAAAGATATTCATTTAAGTTTCCTCCGGTTTATGTCTGTGGCGGGCTGTTAACCCGCAACTTGCTGCATTTGCGCAGTTTCCTTCGCGATAATTAGATCTACACCTGCATCCTCCAGCATGGTGCGATCTTCATCTCGAATACTATCGTCTGTAATAATTGTGGTTATTCGCTCCAGAGCACACAGAATTAGGCTCGAGCGAGATTGGAATTTTGATGAATCGGCGAGAACGATTAGTTCTTCTGATTGATTGATAAGCTTCTCTTCCGCTTGAATGATAAGCGGATCTGCTTCCATTAAACCTTGTGCGCAAATACCCTGCGCACCCATGAACATACGCTTGGCATAAAAGTTTCGCGTCACATCATTTTCGAACGGGCTTAGAATAATATTTTGCTCTCGGTAGATAATCCCGCCTGAAAGCATGATTGTATTTTTTGAATGATTTAACAGATGTTCCGCAATCGGAAACGAATTTGTGAAGATCTGCATGCGTTTTGCGGCAAGTGGATGAACCATCTGCGAAGTTGTCGTGCCGCCATTAATAATAATAGCATCACCATCGTCACATAATTGAACGGCTGCATTTGCGATCGCACGCTTTTTGCTAACGTTTATCCCCTCGTTGACAGAATATGTGCGTCCTGCCAGCCCAACAAATTGCGGTGGGTTGATGGATTCAGCACCACCGCGAACCCGTCGTAACTTCTTCTGCATGTGCAGTGTTGCAATGTCTCGACGAATTGTGGCTTCTGAAGATTCAGTTAAGGCCACCAATTCAGCAACAGTCGCAACTGGTTTCTCTTCTACAAAAGACAGAATAATTCTATGGCGCTCATTTTCATGCATGCTTGTTCTCCCAGCATTAAGGTTTCATCAAAATCAAACATTGTCAATCACAAACAATCAACAAAAATCAAAAAATATAAAATTATGATTATTTGTGATTGTTTGTGATTGACAATTTGAAGCTATCAGCTATTGATAAATGAAAATAAGCGAGCTGAATATCTGTTTGCATCGAGGAGGATAAGATGTCACGACCAGCGGCGAATGCCGAAAATCAAGCAAAATTAGAAAATTTATGGGATTCGAACCTTGCTGCTGGTAAATCCGAACCAGAATTACTTCTTTATCGCTCAAACCTTCTTGGGTCTGACAAAAGAATTACCAATTATGGCGGCGGAAATACATCTGCAAAAGTATTAGAAAAAGACCCATTGACGGGTGAACAAGTTGAAGTTTTGTGGGTGAAAGGCTCTGGCGGCGATGTAGGCTCCATCAAAATGGATGGTTTTGCGACGCTTTATATGGACAAACTTAATGCGCTTAAGGATCTTTATCGTGGTGTTGAGTTTGAAGATGAAATGGTCGGTTATCTATCTCACTGCAACTTCAATCTAAATACTCGAGCTCCTTCAATTGATACGCCTTTGCACGCTTACGTTCCAAAAAAACATGTCGATCACATGCACCCAGATGCGATTATTGCAATTGCGGCATCTGAAAATTCAAAAGAGCTAACACAAGAGATTTTCGGAAGCGATATTGGCTGGCTCCCATGGAAA